>NZ_JBXMRC010000030.1:0-13979 GCF_057084925.1 Perlucidibaca sp.
AGCCTCCTATATTCCTTATTTTTTAATTATTTTCAACTTTAACAAAAATTATCCTCATTCCCTAATTAACAATCCAGTAACAATTCGTGTCTAGAGTTGCGCCTCCAGTTTCGGAGAAGCACGATGCGCCTACTGCCGCTCGCCCTACTTGCGCTGATCTTGGTTGCCTGCGGCACAGACACCAAAGTCTCTGCAAGTAGCCCCTCAGCCAACAGCCAAGTAACAAATGAGGCCCGTGCACTCAGCATCGCCAGTGATGAGCCCGATGTCAGCGAATTCGTCATCAACAGCAACGAGATTAATGAATCCAGCGGACTCGCCCGCTCGCATCGTCGCCCCGATTTGCTCTGGACTCACAACGACAGTGGCGGCGAAACCGCCGTCTACGCGATGACGACCACCGGATCGTTGGTGGCCTCGGTACGTTTGAATGGCCTTGCCATTATCAATCTCGATTGGGAAGACATGACCAGCTTCACGCTCGACGGCAAACCGTACTTGCTCGTGGGCGATATCGGCGATAACAACGCCTTTCGCCCAACGCTCACCTATTACTTGCTCGAAGAGCCAGAGATTGATCCCAATGCGCCGGGGCCACAGCGTTTAGTGGCTGATGTTTTGGCCACTTACACCGTGCGCTTGCCCGACGCACCACGCGACATTGAGTCGTTGGCCGTGGATGGGCAAACGCAAACCGCTTACATGATCTCCAAACGCGATGCCGAGCCCATGCTCTACAGCTTCTCCTTGGCGCGGCCTGCTCCGCTGATGTTGCAAGCACCTCGCCTGGCAACCAACTTAGGCAAGATCAATATTCCTCGTGCACCGGCCGATTATCCGCTCGCGCCCGAAACATTTAACTGGGTCACCACCATGGACATCAGCGCCAATGGCTTAGCGGCCTATGTGGGCACCCTGAGCCATGGCTATCGCTATGTCCGTCGTCCTGAACAGACGTGGCAAGAAGCCTTTGCCGCGGCGCCACAGAGCATTCCACTGCCTGCCTACAGTCAAATCGAGGCGGGTGCGTTTGCCGCCGAGCGTGACGATGCGGTCTTTATCACCAGCGAAAACTTGCCCGGTCGTTTAGCGCGACTGCGGTTTTACTAATTGCACCGAGTTAGCCCCATGAATGTACTACGTCTTTTAAGCCTGGCTGTTTTCACTACGGCACTGATCGCCTGCGGTGAAAGCAAAACCACGTCGACTAGTAACAATCCCAACCCGCGCACAGACAGCGAGCGCCCGATCGCCACGGCAGGTAATAGCCAAACGGTGAAAGAAGCCGAGCCCGTGACGCTGCAAGGTCAAGCCAAAGTGGGTGAAAAGCAATCCGTTCGACGCGTATCGTGGTCGCAACTGAGCAGCGACAGCATTAAAGCCAGCCTGCCTACCGACACAGGACAAGCCAGTATTCAGTTCGCCGCTCCCCAGGTCGAGCAAGACACCGTACTCACCTTTATTTTCCGCGTCGAAGATGATTTGGGCCAAACTAGCGAAGATAAAACCACCGTGTTGGTACGTAATGTCCTGCCGAATCGTTTACCCATCGCCAACGCCGGTGCCGACCAACGCGTGAGCCATGAAACCTCTAATGTTGTTTTGGATGGTTGTGAGTCGGTAGATCCCGACGGCGACATTCAACGCTATGTCTGGACCTCGCTGGCAACCACACCAGCCAGCATCGTGGGCGAAAGCTGCAAAATTACGGTGGTCCTGAATACGTCCACGGCAGTTGAGCAAGTCACTGTGTTTGAGCTTACCGTCACGGATAACGATGGTGCGGAAGATCGCGCGCAAACACGCGTAACGAAATCCGCCTCAACCACGAACACGGCGCCGGTTATTGAACAGGTTCAGGCCAACCCAAATCCAGCCCGCCCTCTTGAACCCGTGGCTCTCCGAGTGCGTGCCCAAGATGCGGATGCCAATGGCTTACGTTATGCGTGGACACAAACCACCGGCGAGCGCGTCTTTATCGCGGATGCCAACAGCCCTGCGGCAAGCTTTACGGCGCCCTCCAACGCAAGCTCACTGGGCTTTCAGGTCACCGTATCGGATGGCGCTGCCAGCGTCACCGAAAGCATTAGCGTGCCGGTTGCAGCGCAGGATAGCTACCGGGAGCCTAGCTTGACCGAATGCCTCGCGACGCCAACGCGACTGGGCTGCTTCACGGCGTTGAAGCAGCTAATCCCGACCAACAATCTCGCACCTTCATTGGGCATATCGTCGGGCACTGATTCTGCTGGCGCTTGTAATCCTGTGGGTCGTAGCGATTGGCCTCACTTTACGGGCATGCTGCATGAGCACACGGCATACTCCGATGGCTTCCAGCTCACTAAACCGGCAGATGTCTTTGCACGTGGCAAGGCCAAAGGCTGGTCATTTGCATTCTCCACCGATCACTCCGATAACATGGGGTTGCCGGTGCCCGTGGTCATCGCTAAAGATCCCGCATTTTGCGCCACCAACCCACTCGCCTGCGTACTGTCAGACCCGGAAAACCCTGCCAGCAATTTTGCCAAGTGGGACGCTATACAAGCCCAAGCCTTACAAGCCACAACGCCAAACTTCACCGCGATTCGAGGCTTTGAATGGACTTCTGACCGTTTTGGTCATGCCAATGTGCTGATGTCGCAAAACTATGTGAACCCCAAAACAGGTCCTGGCTATGTGGTCTCCATGGAAGGCTTCTGGGCCTGGTTTGTCACGCCAGCGAATCGCGGCGGCGGTGGTGACGGCCTGATGGTGTTCAATCACCCCGGTCGTGAGGATGCAATTCATGGCCCACTCACCGAGTTGAAAGAGGCACTCGCCCCGCTGGGTATCGCTGGCTTGGTCAGTCAAAGCCCGCTGCCAAGCAACCCCATTCAAGACCTGCTCACAGCACCCGGCGACCCCGCCTATGCCTTCAATGACTTCCGCTATGTCCCCAGCGCCGACTATCGCGTCGTGGGCATTGAAGTCTTTGGTAAAGGTGACGAATACGACACCGATGGCAAGCTACAAAGCTGGTTTGGCTATGCCTTAGATAAAGGCTGGTATCTCGCACCCACAGGCTCGGAAGACCACCACGATACACGTTGGGGTGACAGTGACCTACCCAAAACGGTGATCATTGCCCGCACGCAAAGCCAGCAGGATTTGCGCGAGGCCTTATTGGCACGACGCACCTACGCGGTGGCGCAGAACTATAACCATCTCCTGTTAAATTTTACGGCCACGCACAATGGCGTGAGTTACCCCATGGGGTCACGCTTGTCGCTGCCCGACAATGACGTTCGTTTCCACGTTAATGTCAGCCAACGCGCGGGCAAACAAACACCACTGCAAGCGCAAAATACGGTCATTGATGTCATCAGTTCGGTGCGCAATAACCAGGCAGGCTACGCGCCAGTAATCTCGGCCGAAGGCAATAAGAACAACTTCAACTTAAGCAACGAAACCCGCCAACAGTGGGTATTTGTGCGTGTCCGTGACAAAGCAACGGGCCAGATTGTGGCTGTGTCGGCACCGATTTGGTTCAAGCGCGCCAGCAGCCCATTACCGAGCTGCAACAACGGCCGTTAAGTGCCGGCTTTCAGCGGGCAGGCCGTTTGTGCTTCCTGCTGATAGCGCAGGACCTCGCTGCGTTCACGCTGTAGAAAATCGGCAATAGCCGCATGTAGGCCGCCGTGTCGGAGTAAATGCCAGGAACTGGTCAGCACGGGCTCAAAACCGCGAATGAGCTTGTGCTCGCCTTGCGCACCGGCATCGAAAACATCAAACCCTTGGGCAATGGCACGCTCAATACCTTGATAAAGACAGGCTTCAAAGTGCAATAGAGGGATCTCGTCTAACGCACCCCAATAGCGCCCATACAGCGTTTTGTCTCCGGCCAAATACAGCGCCATCGCGACTAACTCACCCTCTCGCTCTACGCAAAGCACCTGCACCGCCCGCGCCATTGTGACAAAAATCTCGGCAAAAAAAGCAGGCGTCAGATAGGGCTGTTGCCCACGCACCGCATACGTATTGGCATAGCAGGCGTAGATGCGCTGTTGCAAAGCAGCGTCGCAGTCAGCGCCATAACGCCAGACATACTTCAGCCCCAGCGGGGCCAACTTTTTACGCTCTTGACGAATTTTCTTGCGACGGTCCGCGGTGAGTTGCGCGAGAAACCCCTCGAAGTCGGTATAGCCCCGATTGTGCCAACGGTACTGACAGTCGCGCCGATGCAGCCAACGCGTATCGCTGGCAAAACAGGCATCATTCGATGAGTCGGTAAAATTCACGTGAAGGCCACTAAAGCCAGACCACGCCGAATGGCTGGGCAGTTGCGTTAGCAAATCAACCACGGCCTCGGTACCGCCAAGTAAGCGTGGGCCGGTAATGGGACTAAAGGGCACGGCCGATAACCATTTCGGGTAATACCCTAGCCCCGCACGAAAGGCCGCCTCTGCCCATCCCTGATCAAACACATACTCGCCGCGAGAGTGCAGCTTTTGCCAGCCGGGCATGGCCGCCACCATTTTTCCGTCGTCGTTCAGCAGCACGGCATGTGCAGGCTGCCAGCCCGTTCCGGGGCCGACGCTGTGGCTTTGTTCCAAGGCCAATAAAAACGCATGAGACAAAAACGGCTGATCGCTGGGAACTAAGGCATCCCAATCCGCAGCCCGCACTTCATAGATGCTGTTGAAGCAATGCAGCATCATGGTTGGCCACGATCTACCGCTGGTAACGCTGGCAAAATGGGCCAAGGCTGAGGTAAGGGTGGACGCACCTCGCCGCGACTAAAGGCCAAAACTGCCGCTGTGACCTCCGCTGTCTTTGTGTGATGCGGGGCATGCCCTGTCTTTGGTAACAGCAAGACTTGTGCTTGCGGAATGACCGGCAACAGACGTCGGCCATGATTCCAAAACGGCACCAGCGAATCGGCCTCGCCGTGAATGATCAGCAAGGGTGACTTTATGTGCTGGTAGTGCGGACTTAGCGTTTGCATGAACACACTGAGCTCGTTCATGTCGCGAACATTGTATAGGTAGGTTTTAGGGCGCAGCGCCAGTTCAATACCGCTGCGCTCCACCTGCCCTTCCGGTACAGGATCGGGGGCGAATACTTCCGCCAGCCCCTCTTGCACAAAATGCTTACCGATGGGCTGAACCAAGGTGTGAGCAAAGAGTTTGTTCAACCAAGGCCGTTGTTCCGCCAAGGTGTATTTCCAATCTAAAGGACCTGTCCAATGCCCGGCCACGCCGCTTAATAACACGCCGCCCGAAACGCGCTCGGGCAAGTGAACGAGAGCCGACATCACCACCGAACCCGCCCAAGAGTGGCCTAGTATGAGCGGCTTATGTACGCCTAACGCCTCACTGGCATCGAGCAATAACGACGCCACTTGCACGGGGTTTAGCCAGCCTGCGTCTTCGGATGGCCGCTCACTAAAGCCATAGCCGGGCCGATCAAAGGCAATTACACGATGCGTCTTGGCTAATTCGGGCAGCATACTGCTACTGAATTCGCGCAAATTCGAACTCGCGCCATGTACCAGCAAAATGCCAGGCCCCTCGCCTGCCATCACATAGTGCAGTTTCACACCCTTGACCGTGATGAATTGACCAATCGGATCATGATTCTGCTCCGCTCGCGACACACCGACGCCCGTAATAACGACCAGTGCCGCAGTGCACAGCAATATGGAGGCAACAAGTAAATACGGCAATTTCATAGCAGCTCGGGGATCGAAAAGTAGCGCTACTGTTGCCTTCTCGTCGCGGAAGATCAAGCGGACAGTGTTGGCTTCAACACATTGCACACCATCCGGATTTGTCTAATCGCCTTCAGACGGCACTTCGCTAGGGTTAGCACATGAAACGAAATAGCCCCAATGACTTTTCATCCCTAGACGATCTCAGTGAGCTGAGTGAAAAGTTAGTCGACAAGCGTCAAGATAAACGTGCTCAGGCCAAAAAGCTGCGTCGTAATCGTCATTACGAAAAGCAATTTTTGAAACTGGCTAAACACTTGGATGATCACGTCATCCCGCGCTCATTGCCACACCAGATAGATGATCTCACGCGCGACCCATAATCTTTGGCCATAAAAAAGCCCGCTGTTAAAGCGGGCTTTTTAACTCAGCAACTTCAGCTCAAAAGCTTTGCCAGAATTACTTCCAGCCAGTCAGCTCGGCAATGGCGGCACCCAGCATGGCCGGGTTCGATACCGTCTTCACGCCAGCAGCCTGCAGCGCAGCGAACTTCTCATCAGCCGTGCCCTTGCCACCGGAGATGATCGCACCGGCGTGGCCCATGCGCTTGCCGGCCGGAGCCGTGACACCCGCGATGTAGGAAGCCACCGGCTTGGTCACGTGAGCCTTGATGAACTCGGCCGCCTCTTCTTCCGCCGAACCGCCGATCTCGCCGACCATGATGATGGCTTCGGTCTGCGGGTCGTCCTGGAACAGACGCAGGGCATCGATGAAGGTGGTGCCCGGGATCGGGTCACCGCCGATGCCGATGCAGGTCGACTGGCCGAAGCCGAGGTCGGTGGTCTGCTTCACGGCTTCATAGGTGAGCGTGCCGGAACGCGACACGATGCCGACCTTGCCCGGCAGGTGGATGTGACCCGGCATGATGCCGATCTTGCATTCGCCCGGCGTGATGATGCCCGGGCAGTTCGGCCCGATCAGACGCACGCCACCCTTGCGCAGGATGTATTCCTTGACGAACAGCATGTCGATGGTCGGCACGCCTTCGGTGATGCAAACCACCAGCTCGATACCGGCATCCACGGCTTCCAGAATCGAGTCCTTGGCGAACGAGGCCGGAACATAGATCACGGAGGCGTTGGCGCCGGTCTTCTCGACGGCTTCACGCACGGTGTCGAACACCGGCAGGCCAAGGTGCGTGGTGCCGCCCTTGCCCGGCGTGACACCACCGACCATGTTGGTGCCGTAGGCAATCGCCTGCTCGGTGTGCAGCGTACCCTGCGAGCCGGTGATGCCCTGGCAGATCACTTTCGTATGTTTGTTGATCAGGACACTCATGTTCAGGCTCCCACTGTGTTATGAGCAGCTTTGACGACCAGCTCGCCCGCTTCGTTCAGCGAGGCGGCCGGAATGATGTTGAGACCGGATTCGCGCAGCTTGGCGGCACCCAGTTCGGCATTGTTGCCTTCGAGACGAACCACGACCGGCACTTTCACGCCGACTTCCTTCACGGCACCGATGATGCCTTCAGCAATCATGTCGCAACGAACGATGCCGCCGAAGATGTTGACCAGCACAGCTTCCACGGAATCATCCGAGAGGATGATCTTGAAGGCTTCAGTCACGCGCTCCTTGGTGGCACCACCGCCGACGTCGAGGAAGTTCGCAGGCTGACCGCCCTTGAGCTTGATCAGGTCCATCGTGGCCATGGCCAGACCAGCGCCGTTGACCATGCAGCCGATGTTCCCTTCGAGGGCGACGTAGTTCAGTTCCCACTCAACGGCACGACGCTCGCGCTCGTCTTCCTGGCTCGGGTCATACATGGCCTTGAGCTTGGGGTGACGGTAGAGGGCGTTGGAGTCGATGGCGATCTTGGCATCCAGGCAGTGCAGATTGCCTTCAGTGGTGATAACCAGCGGGTTGATTTCCAGCAGCGCCAGATCGAGGTCGGTGAACATCTTGCCGAGGCCCATGAAGATCTTCACGAACTGCTTGACCTGTTCGGCATTGAGGCCGAGCTGGTAGGCCAGTTCGCGACCTTGGTAAGCCTGCGGGCCAACCAGCGGATCGATGGCAGCCGTCAGGATCTTTTCCGGCGTGTCGTGAGCAATCTTCTCGATGTCCACGCCGCCTTCGGTCGATGCCATGAACACGATGCGACGCGTCGCGCGATCGACCACGGCACCGAGATAGAGCTCATTGGCGATGTCCGTGCAGTTCTCGACGAGAATCTTGGCGACTGGCTGACCCTTGGCATCGGTCTGGTAAGTCACCAGACGCGTGCCGAGCTGGGCGCGGGCAAAAGCCTCGACGTCGTCCAGGGACTTCACCAGCTTGACACCACCGGCCTTGCCACGGCCACCGGCGTGGACCTGAGCCTTAACGACCCAAACATCGCCGCCAATGCGTTCAGCAGCGGCGCGGGCTTCTTCCGGTGTCGAGGCAGCGAAGCCCTTGGACACAGGCAGGCCATATTCGGCAAACAGCTGCTTGCCCTGATACTCGTGCAGATTCATCGTGTGATCACCACTCGTTGTAAAAAGAGTTACTTGCGCTTGCGTTGAATGGCGTGGATCGCACGACCATCAACTGCAAGCGCCGCTTCGTGCACTACTTCCGACAGCGTCGGGTGAGCAAAGCACATCAATTGCAGGTCTTCGACGCTGGCGCCGAATTCCAGTGCAATCAGTCCCTGGTGGATGATGTCGCCGGCGGCTGGGCCGATAACATGCATACCGAGCAGTCGATCCGTTTTGGCATCGGCCACAAATTTCACAAAACCTTGGTTATCGTCCGAGGCCAGTGCACGACCGTTCACCGCAAAGGCGAACTGGCCGGTTTTCACGTCAAAGCCTTCGGCCTTGGCACGCTCTTCGGTCATGCCGACCCAGGCCACTTCCGGATGCGTGTAGATTACCGAAATGATCAAGTCATAATTAAATTGCGCATGGTGTCCGGCAATGATTTCAGCCGCCATCACGCCCTCTTCCATGGCCTTGTGCGCCAGCATCTGGCCACGCACGAGATCGCCGATGGCGAACACGCCCGGCACCGAGGCACGGCACTGGTCATCAACCGCGACAAAGCCGCGCTCGTCCAGCGAGACGCCGGAATCTGAGCTGAGCAGACCGGCCGTGACTGGGCGACGACCCACCGCGACGATGAGCTTGTCGAAGACTTCCTGCTGCTCGCCCTTGGCATCGGTGAAATTGACCGTGACTTGGCCATTGGCCACTTGCGTACCGGTAACGCGGGCACCGAGGCGGATATCCAGACCCTGCTTGGTCAGGATCTTCTGGGTTTCCTTGGCAATTGCACGATCGGCAATCGGCAGGAACTGATCCACTGCTTCCAGCACGATGACTTCCGAACCCAGACGCGCCCAGACTGAACCCAGCTCCAAACCGATAACACCGGCGCCAATCACGCCCAGGCGCTTCGGCACTGTCTGAAACTCAAGTGCACCGGTGGAATCGACAACCACATCATCGACCAGCTTGGCGACTGGAATTTGTACCGGCTCAGAACCCGATGCCAAAATCACATGCTTGGCCTGAAGCATCTGAACCTCACCCTCGTGCGGGGTGAACTCGACCTGCTTGCCGGCGAGCAGCTTGCCGCTGCCCTGCAGCCAGGTAATGCCGTTGCCCTTGAGCAGCTGCGCAATACCGCCGGTAAGCTGATCAACGACCTTGTCCTTGCGCGCCAGCATGGTAGCAAGGTCAAGCTTGACCTCGCCGGTGCTGATACCGTGGTTGTCGTAACCGGCCTTCAGGTCGTGATACTTGTGCGACGAGTCCAGCAATGCCTTGGACGGGATACAACCGACGTTCAAGCAAGTACCACCCAGCGATGGCTTACCCTTATGCACACGGCGCTCGATACAGATGACCGAAAGGCCGAGCTGAGCCGCGCGAATGGCCGCCTCATACCCGCCGGGGCCGCCACCAATGACTACTAAATCAGCTTGTTGCGTCATAACTTAATTCTCTCGCTCAGATTTCCAGCAACAGGCGGGCTGGATCTTCCACCAGCTCTTTAATGGCCACGAGGAAGCTCACGGCTTCTTTGCCATCAATCAAACGGTGGTCGTAGGACAGCGCGAGATACATCATCGGCAGGATCACAACTTGGCCATTCACGGCCATGGGGCGATCCTGGATCTTGTGCATGCCCAGGATGGCGGTCTGCGGCGGGTTCAAAATGGGGGTGGACAACAGCGAACCGAAAACACCGCCATTGGAAATGGTAAAGGTGCCGCCAGTCATGTCGTCAATGGAGAGCTTGCCGTCACGGGCCTTTTTGCCAAACTCCATCACGCCCTTCTCCATTTCGGCAATGCTCATCTTCTCGACGCTGCGCAGCACCGGCACGACCAGACCACGATCCGACGATACGGCCACGCCGATGTCTTGGAAGCCGTGATAGACGATGTCATTGCCGTCGATGGAGGCGTTCACGGCAGGGAAACGCTTCAACGCCTCGACAGCAGCCTTGATGAAGAAGGACATGAAGCCGAGCTTGACACCATGAACCTTCTCGAACTTCTCCACATATTGCTTGCGCAGGTCCATAACGGGCTTCATGTTGACTTCATTGAAGGTGGTCAGCATGGCGGTGGACTGCTTGGCTTCGAGCAGACGCTCGGCGACCTTGGCACGCAGACGCGTCATGGGTACACGCTTCTCAACTCGCTCACCCACAGACAACGCTAGGGCGGGTGCAGAAACCACTGGGGCCGGCGCAGGGATGGCAGCTGGCTTAGCCGCGGCAACATCCTCTTTAGTGACTCGACCACCCACGCCACTGCCAGCAACTGCGGCAAGGTCTACACCCGCTTCAGCAGCCGCTTTTCGTGCCGCCGGACCCGCTGCTGCTGGAGCCGATGCAGCGGGCGCTGGCGCCGCTGCGCTGACAGCAGGCGCTACAGCGGCAGGTGCTGCAGCGGCACCGGCGGTGAAAATCGCCAGCACTTCTTGCGACAGCACTGTATCGCCTTCATTTTTGATGACTTGGCTGATCACACCATCAGCGGGCGCAACCACTTCCATCACCACCTTGTCGGTTTCGATGTCTACAATCAGTTCGTCACGCTTGACGGCTTCACCGAGCTTCTTGTGCCAAGTAGCTACCGTGCCATCGGCAACGGACTCTGGGAAAACGGGGGCTTTAATTTCCAGACTCATCTTGATATTCCTTCTAGCTCACTAATTGGCTTACACATTCAGGCTGTTTTGGTGCCGAGGGCATCGGCAACCAAGGCCGCTTGTTCTTTTGCATGTAAATAAACCGAACCACAGGCAGGTGCAGCTGAAGACGGTCGACCGGCATAGCCTATGATCAACGCCGGTTTCCACTGACGCACCACGCGCTCAAGGTTATGGCGCGTGTTGTACCAAGCCCCTTGATTCATTGGCTCTTCCTGGCACCACACCACTTCGCTGGCGTTGCTGTATATCTTCAGAGCATCCACCAACATTCTGTCGGGGAAGGGATAGAGCTGCTCAACGCGCAGAATAGCTATGCCTTCCAGCGCCAGTTCACGACGCTTTTCCAGAAGGTCGTAGTAAACCTTACCGCCACAGATGACGATACGCTTTACCGACTCCGGCGCAATGGCATCCAGCTCACCGATTACCGTTTGGAAGCGACCATGCGCCAAGTCTTCCAAGGTCGACACCGCCAGTTTGTGACGCAGGAGACTCTTGGGCGACATGATGATGAGCGGCTTACGCAGCGGGCGCACGGCCTGACGACGTAACAGGTGGAAAATTTGAGCGGGCGTGGACGGCGTACAGACCTGCATATTGTGCTCAGCACAGAGCTGTAGGAAGCGCTCCAAACGGGCCGACGAATGCTCAGGGCCCTGCCCTTCATAGCCATGTGGCAATAGCATAGTCAGACCGCAGAGACGCTCCCACTTGGTTTCGCCACTCGAAATGAATTGGTCAATAACCACTTGTGCGCCATTCGCAAAGTCGCCGAACTGGGCTTCCCAAATAATGAGAGCATTCGGCGTGGTCGTGGAGTAGCCGTATTCAAAGGCTAGCACTGCCTCCTCTGAAAGCAACGAATCAAAAATATCAAATCGACGTGGCTTGCTGCTGATGCTCTGCAGTGGCACATAAGGCTGGTTGTCTTTCTGGTTGTACATGATGGCATGGCGGTGCGAGAAGGTACCGCGCCCCACGTCTTGGCCCGTGAGACGTACCAGTATGTCTTTGTCGAGCAAGGTGGCGTAGGCCATAATTTCAGCCGCGCCCCAGTTCAACTCCAAATTGCCAGACCACATGCGTTGACGATCTTCCAGCACTTTTTGTACTTGGCGCTGCACCACAAAGCCTTCAGGCAATGCGCCTAAGCGCTTACCCAGAGCTTGCAACTCAGTGATAGGCACCCCGGTTTCCCACTCATCCACCACGGCGTGGTTTAAGTACGGTGTCCAGTCCACGAAGAGCGTTTTGTTAGGCTCCATTACCAGCGATTTCACCACATGCTGGCCAGACTCCAAGGCGAGACGATACTCATTAACCATCGCATCGGCTTCACCCGGTGCGATCACGCCAGCTGCCAGCAGACGCTCTGCATAAAGTGCACGCGTGGTCGGCAGGTTGTTAATTACCTGGTACATGATCGGCTGTGTCGACGACGGCTCATCGGCTTCGTTATGGCCGCGACGACGGTAGCAGTACATGTCGATGACGACGTCTTTCTGGAACTCCATACGGAAGTCCACGGCCAGCTGCGTTACAAACAGTACAGCCTCAGGATCATCACCGTTGACGTGGAAAATGGGGGGTTGAACCATTTTCGCGACGCCGGTGCAGTACTCAGTCGAGCGTGCGTCATCAATACGGCTGGTGGTGAAGCCCACTTGGTTGTTTACAACAATGTGAATGGTACCGCCGGTGCGATACGCACGGGTCTGGGACATCTGGAAGGTTTCCATCACAACGCCCTGACCGGCGAAAGCAGCGTCACCATGAATGCTAATCGGAAGCACCATTTTCCCTGTGACATCCCCGCGACGATCTTGACGCGCACGCACAGAGCCTTCTACCACTGGCGACACAATCTCCAAATGCGACGGGTTGAAGGCCATGGCCAGATGCATTTCACCGCCAGCGGTGAGGATGTTTGACGAATAGCCTTGGTGATACTTCACATCACCCGAACCTTTGGCGTTAAAGGTTTTGCCTTCGAACTCATCGAACAGATTGGCTGGGTTTTTACCTAAAATATTGACCAGCACATTCAAACGGCCACGGTGAGCCATGCCAATCACGGTTTCTTTCGTGCCGTAGGTACCCGCTCGCTGAATACATTCTGTCATCATGGGAATCAGGGATTCGCCACCCTCAAGACCGAAACGCTTAGCACCGGCATATTTGGTGCCCAGATATTTTTCTAAGCCTTCCGCTGCTGTCAGTTGCTGCAGCAGTTGCTTTCGGGTTTCAGCTGAAAAATTGGGATTACCGCGCATGCCTTCCATGCGCTGCTGCAACCAACGCTTTTCGTTGGTATCCACAATATGCATGTACTCCACACCGACGCTGCCACAATAAATGGCATTCATGGCATCGACCATTTCGCGCAAAGTGCATTCTTCTTTGCCAATCGCGAGATTACCGGTGTTGAACACGGTATCCAGGTCTGCCAAGGACAAGCCGTGTTGCGACAGCTCTAAGTCCGGAACGGACGGCCTGGGCATCAAGGCCAACGGATCGAGCTTAGCGCGTTGATGTCCACGGTTGCGGTAACCGGCGATTAATTGCAGTACCGCAACTTGTCGGCGCTCATGATCGGTACTGACGCGACTAACCGCCATGGGCTGAGAGCGACTGGAGTTTTTGGCTAGGAGCAGGAATTGCTCGCGCACACCTTGATGCGGCGTGTCCTGGCTAATATCAGCAACGCGGGGAAGTTTTTCGAAGTAATTGCGCCAATCTTCTGGGATTGTTTGTGGCGCCACTAAATATTGTTCGTACAGCGCCTCAACATAGGCGGCATTCTCTGCGGAAAGTTGCGAACTTCCTCTCTGGCGCAGCATCTGGCCATCTTGCATAGTCATTTTCCCGAGCAAACACGTCTGGGCGATCGGCCTCAAAACGCGTCTTCACTATCGAATCAGATTTTCACGAGCCTTTTTGAGACATCGCGACCCCCATCCCTTCATGCGGACAGTGCCAGACTCACCGATTTGGTGCAGGAACCAGCAACTGTCGTGGGCGCGGTGCCAGCAAGCAATATGCGCACCAACTTGATCAGATTGCCGTGCAATTGCGCATAATTC
>NZ_JBXMRC010000031.1:0-189183 GCF_057084925.1 Perlucidibaca sp.
TCTCTAAAACTCGCAGCAGCAATACGGTGGGTGGGAAACTGTTTTCAGCGGGCATCTTAGCCCGCAGAAAACAGTTTCCCGCCCAACCTGGCACTGATGATCAATAATTACACCAGTTCCCCGGCTGACTCGGACGACCGCGCAGACGGGTTTCGAAGTACAGGCCAGATTCCGTATCGCCAGTGCCTGAGCCCACCGAAGCTAGAACCTCGCCGGCCGACACACTGTCACCCACTTGGACTTGCAGGCTCTGGTTATAGCCATAGAGCGACATAAAACCCTTGCCATGATCGAGGATCACCAGCTTGCCGTAGCCGCGCAGGAAATCGGCATAAAGTACTTTGCCTGACTTAACGGCCTTAACCGGTGCGCCCGCGGGTGCGGCAATAACAATACCGTTCCAACGCAGGCCACCACCTCGCGCCGATCCAAATTGGGCGCGAATGCCGCCCGAGGCTGGCAAGCTGCAGTTGCCACGATACGGCGAGGCATAGTCTGGCTCTTGGCTCCAAACCGTTTCTTTTTCCTTTTCCGCCGGTGCCGGCTTAACGACCTTATTGGAGCCTTTGTTCGCTTCCTTCGCAGCGCGCTCTTCATTGCGGCGGCGTTGCAATTCTTGACGCTCCTGCTCACGCGCCACCCGCTCTAGTCGTCTCATCAACGATTGCAGCGCCGCCTGGTCCTGCTTCAAGGACTTTAAATTTTTATCCTGTTGCCTAATTTCACTATTCAAAATTTTGAGTGCAGCCGAGCGTTGCTCTTTTGCCACATTCAATTGCGCTTGCTCCTGGGTCAATTTGATCCCCAGCTCTTCAAGACGCGCAATCTGCTCTTTCTCCTCTACCTGAAGGGCTGCTAGCTCGGTCAATGTCCCATCCAGCTCGGTGATACGCTCAGTTCGTGCCTTCTGTAAATAATTGAAATAGCGCAATTGCCGCGCAAACAGGGCAGGATTTTCTTGATTCAACAGCAACTTGAAATAGTCATCGTGCCCGGCACGATACGATTGCTGTACATCCTCTTTCAGCTGCGCCAACTGGGCGCGCTTGGCCGCGGATAACTCGGTTTGGCGCTGCTTCAACACCACCATTCGATCTTCGCGCTGACGCTTTTCCTTTGCGCTTGCCGCCAGCGACTTTTCCAACGAATTAATTTGGAGTTGCGCTTTTTGCAATGCAGCAAGCTGCTTATTGCGCTCAGCCTGCGTAAGACGCAATTTTTTCTGCGCCGTTTTGATTTCACGCTGCACTGAGGCCAAGTCTGACTTAGCTGACTGTGCTTGTGCGCGTAGCTGGCCTGTGGATTCGGCCCAAGCCGTCAAAGACAAACTACAACTGAGCGCAAAAACTAACGCTGGTATGGAAAAAAACCGCATGGAACATCCTTAATGCTGGGTCAGACCGTTACCACAAGATTACGGCCGGTCATTTCGACAGGCTGTGGCAGGCCCATCAAATGTAACAAAGTCGGTGCAACGTCAGACAAAACCCCGCCTGAGGCAATCTCAACGCCATGACGCTGGCCGAGGTAGACAAAGGGCACTAATTCGCAAGTATGCGCGGTATGCGCTTGACCAGTTTCGCTATCGCGCATTTGCTCCACATTGCCGTGGTCAGCGGTAATTAACATATCGCCACCCGCTGCACGCACGGCCTCTGCTAAACGACCCACGCATTGGTCTAGTGTTTCGCACGCTTTTACGGCCGCATCGAAATCGCCGGTATGGCCAACCATGTCGCCATTCGCATAGTTACAAATAAGGACGTCATGGTCGCCACTGGCAATCGCTGCGACTAATTTATCCGTCACTTCGGCTGCGCTCATTTCCGGTTGCAAATCGTAGGTCGCGACATTGGGCGAGGGCACCAGAATACGCGTTTCGCCGTCATAGGGCTCTTCTCGGCCGCCACTAAAGAAGAAGGTGACATGGGCGTACTTTTCCGTCTCGGCAATGCGTAGCTGGGTTTTGCCAAGACTCGCCAAATATTCCCCTAAGGAGTTCACCAGCGACGTCGGACGGTACGCTACCGGCGCTTTAATGGCTGCGCTGTATTCAGTCAGCATGACGAAATCCGCCAGCACCGGCGTTTTCACTCGCGTAAAGCCTTTGAAGTCTTGGTCTACAAAGGCTTTAGTGATTTCACGCGCACGATCAGCGCGGAAATTCATAAAGATAACGGCGTCGCCATCATCAATGGTTGCCGCCGTTTCATTTGCGCCCGCAATCACACTCGCCGCCACAAACTCATCGCTTACATCCGCCGCATAAGAGGCATGCAAGGCCTCTACAGCCGTTGCGCACGTTCGCTCCGCCTTACCTTCGGTTAATAGGCGGTAGGCTGACTCGACGCGATCCCAACGGTTGTCACGATCCATGGCGTAGTAACGGCCAATAATCGTTGCGACACGACCTTTACCCGTGGCGCGCAGGTGCTGCTCCATGGCTACCAGAGATGGCTCGGCCGAACGCGGCGGGGTATCTCGACCATCGAGGAAGGCATGCACGTAAACACGTTGCGCCCCCTGAGCAATCGCCGCATCGACCATGGCGTGGAGATGATCTTCATGCGAGTGCACACCGCCGGGCGATAACAAGCCCAGAATGTGAACCGCTTTACCGTGGCTAACGGCTTTTGCAACGGCACCCGCAATAACGGGGTTAGTCGCAAACTCGCCGTCGCGAATCGCTTTAGTGATGCGCGTGAAGTCCTGATACACCACACGGCCAGCGCCTAGGTTCATATGACCGACTTCTGAATTACCCATCTGGCCATCGGGCAGACCCACATCTTCACCGGAGCCGGAGATGAGGCCATTCGGGCAGGAGGCCAGCAGTGCTTGCCAATGGGGCATGTTGGCGGCGCGAATCGCATTCGAGTCACTGCTTTCGCTATGACCAAAACCATCCAAAATAATTAACAGATGCGGTTTGCGCGGCACGACGAGTGCTCCCATTAGCTAAAAAGACGACTAAACCCAACGTGCAAGTTTATCAGGACTTTTTGCCGATGTTCTTTTGAGCAGCGATCTGATCTTCGATGGTTTCAATCAAGCCCGAGGCCAGTTCACCCACTTCCTGATTAATTCGGCGAATGGCGTCGTAGACCGTACCGATGGTCGCTGCCTGAGTTTCGCGTAACCCTGTGGTTTTATCGGTTAACAAACCGCGCTTCTCAAGGGCATCAAGCGGCATCGCGGCAATCGTTTGATGAATCTGCTCGACGGTGGTTGCGCCTTTATCCACAGCCTCTTGAACGAGGTCTTTAAGGGCTTCGATGCGAGTTAATAAGGACATGAGATGACTCCTGAATAGCGTAGTGCATGACTTTACCGTGTTTATTAGCGCGGTACAGCTATCGCAGATCGAATATCCGCGCTAGGCAGATGGCTAAAGTCTGCATTAAATATACAATCGTTCACTTAGCTGGCGCCGCTAAGGCAAACCTTAGTTGCCATTTCGCTCTGGTGCTAAAATGCACTCTCGCTCTATGGACTGCTGCACATGGCATTACGCGAAGAAAAAAAACTACAAACCCGCCACGCGCTGATTGAGGCTGCACTCACCCTGATGCATGAAGGAGCAGGCTTTTCTGGACTCAGCTTACGTGAGGTGGCTCGTCAGGCTGGACTTGTACCCACTGGGTTTTACCGACATTTTCCCGATATGGAAGCGCTAGGTCTCAATATCGCTGCCGAGTCATGCCAAACCTTGCGCCGTATGATGCGCAAGGTTCGCCTCAGCGCCCAGGGCGGTGCCGCGATCTTAGAATCCGTCCAAGCATTAGTCGTTTTTATTCGCGAACAGCCGCTTTATTTTGAATTCTTAGCGCGCGAGCGTGCTGGCGGGCCGCCGGCGGTTCGCCAAGCCATTCATGCAGAAATTCGTCTGTTTGTTGCGGAGTTAGCGGCTGACTTGAAGAACTGGCCCGCATTTCATCGTTTCCCGGTCGAAGACTTGGCGATGCTGGCGGACCTGGTTGTGAATACCGTGATTCACTTAGCGTTGGACTTACTGGCCATGCCCAACGAAGAAACAGAAGAAGTGCTGGTACAGCGAACAACTAAACAGTTACGTTTAATCATGCTCGGGGCGCTGGAATGGCGCCCCGAGAAGAATACAACCTAGTTACTTGGCTTTGCGCTCACGCTCGATCAAGGCTTTCACCACCTCAATCACACGCGCTGAATCACCGCTAACGAGGTATTTGCCGTTCACCACCATGGCGGGAACGCCACTGAGCTGGTAACGAATCGCCAAGTTACGAGACTGTGCAACACGCGCACTCACTGCAAAGGATTGATAAAGGCTATTGAAGTTCGCCGGCTTAACGCCATAGCGCGCATAGAACGCCGCCAGGCTGGCCTGATCAAACAAACGCTCTTTGCGCACTTGGATAGCTTCAAACAAGGCCATGTGGCTAGCCTCTAAAACACCCGATGCTTCAGCCACATAGTAGCCACGGGCATTTGCTTCCCAAATGGGGTTCAACGCCGCAGGAACGCGCGAAAACTTCACATTGGCTGGCTTGGTTTTAACCCATGACGCCACGTGAGGCTCTAAGGAATAGCAATGTGGGCAGCCGTACCAAAAAAATTCGACAACCTCGAATTGGCCTTTTGCAGGGGCAACGCCGGGATTCGAGAGCACTTTGTAATCTTTACCCTCCACTAAGGTAGAGGCAACGGCCCATGCTGGTAAAAACGCCAAACACGCCACTAACAACCATTTCTTCATTTTTTTATTCCTTAAACAGTTCATAGATGCTGCTATTTAACGCCACACAATACAGGTGGATGACGCACTACATACTAAGAAAATTTCTCGCAGAAAAAACCCCGCATTCGCGGGGCTTATTCATGGTTTAGAAAATTAACGAAGACCCTGGATATAGGATGCTAACGCGTCAATGTCTTTATCTGAGAGCTTCGCTGCAATCATTTGCATCGGACCCATTTCACCTGCTTTGGCACCATCATTTCCGCGCTTCATGTCAGTGTTGTCATCACGACCAGCGGCACGAAACGCCATTAACTGGGCCTTCGTGTAATCAGCATGTTGACCACCAATGCGCGGGAATGCGGCATAGGTGTTACCCAAACCCGCTGGACCATGGCAGCCAGAGCAGGGGGCCAAACCCACATTCTTATTACCACCGCGGTAGAGCTTTTGACCAAGCGCGACTAATTCTGGCTTAGCAGCGCCACCGGCAAGCTTCTGCTCAGAGAAATAAACCGCCAAATCAGCCATGTCTTGGTCGCTAAGTGCGCTGGCAAAACCCAACATCATGGCGTTATTGCGGCGCATGGTTTTAAAGTCTTGTAGCTGCTTGTAGATGTATTTGGCGTTTTGCCCAGCCAGCTTTGGGAAGGTCGGAGCAGCACTGTTGCCATCGGCACCGTGGCAAGCGGCACAGACCGCGGCCTTGCCTTGACCGGCAGCCGCATCGCCCTTGGGCATTACTACGGCTGCTTGTGCTATTGATGCAGCGCTAAATGACAGTACAACCGTTGCAAGAAACTTCTTCATAAGAACTGTTCCGATCAAACTTACTTAGACATGAATTTGATGAGCGCTTTGAACTCAGCATCGGTGCAGTCATTGCACAGACCTTTAGGCGGCATCATTTTGTAACCATTTTTCACGCGCGCCAAGAGCACAGCGTCACCTTGTTTCAAGCGCACACCCCACGCGTTAGCATCGCCTTTTTTCGGCGCGCCCATAACTCCCGCATTGTGGCAACTGGCACAGGCTTGCACATAACGCTGTTCCGTCGTGGCTGCTTGAGCCGTCAGCGCGACAAACGAAACGCAACACATCAGCAGAAACTTTTTCATGACAAGCTCCACATAGCCGCTCCACAGGGATGCAACAGATGCATCTCAGTACGCTAATTCGCTGTACTCAGGTGCAAAGAGTTCGTGTTGGCAGTATAACGCAGTGCCCATACGCGGTGTAGCCCTATAAACTATCCGCTTTTATGGCTGAGCGTGAACCATGACGGACGCTGAACACATTCTAGGCAAACTTGCGCAAGCGCAATTTCAGATCAGTGCGCCCACACTCGCCTTGTGCCCGCCCAATATCGGCCACGAAGTTGCCTTCGCAGGGCGCTCAAATGCCGGCAAGTCCAGTGCGATTAACTGCCTGACTCGACAGCGCCAACTGGCTCGCGCGTCTAAAACGCCGGGCAGGACTCAGCTCATCAATTTTTTTGAACTCGATGAAGAACGCCGCTTAGTGGATTTGCCTGGTTATGGCTACGCCAAAGTGCCGGAGAAAATGAAACTGGAGTGGCAGCGCCATCTCAGTCATTACCTACGCGAACGGCTGTGTTTACGCGGCCTCATTCTGCTGATGGACATTCGTCATCCGCTCATGGAGTTTGACCGTCACATGCTGACATGGGCTCAGGAGCGGCCACTGCCCGTTCATATCCTGCTCACGAAAGCCGACAAACTGAATCGAGGCCCGGCCATGAATGCCTTGCAGGAAGTCCGCCGTGGCCTGACCGCACTCGGTTTTGATGCCAGCATCCAACTGTTTTCTTCAGTCAGCCGATTGGGTATTGAGGAGGCGGGTTTGAAACTGGCCGACTGGCTAGAGATGCCACTACCCTCCGACGTTGCACCATCGGAAGGCGACGAGATCATTTCCGCAGATTAACCACGGGCGCCTTAGTGCGCTTCATCCCAGTTTTTGCCCACGCCAATTTGCACCTCTAGGGGCACGGCCAGATCACCGGCCGCAGGCATTTCTCGGTGTAACAAGGCCGTGACCTTGTCCACCTGCGCTTCACGAACTTCCAACACCAATTCATCGTGCACTTGCATGATGAGCTTGGCATCACAGCCTTCTGTGGCTAACGCAGCCTGCACACGCAACATCGCCCGCTTAACAATATCGGCGGCGGTTCCTTGCATGGGCGCGTTAATGGCCGCGCGCTCAGCGGCTTGGCGCATGACTGCCTTGCTCGAATTGATTTCCTTCAGCATCAGGCGACGACCATAAAGGGTTTCTACATAGCCGTGTTTGGCCGCCTGCTCGCGTGTGCGCTCCATGTAGTCCTGCACGCCGGGGTAACGCGCAAAATATCGACCGATATAGTCCTGTGCATCGGCTCGGGAAATATTGAGCTGCTTCGCCAAGCCAAAAGCGGACATGCCATAGATCAAACCAAAGTTCACCGCCTTGGCCGCTCGACGCTGCTCGTGAGTCACGTCCTCGACAGCAATGCCCAAGACCTCCGCTGCCGTAGCACGATGCACATCGATGCCCTCACGGAAGGCTCGTAGCAAGCCTTCGTCGCCAGACAAATGCGCCATGATACGTAGCTCAATCTGCGAGTAGTCGGCGGCCATCAGCACATAGCCGGGGCTGGCTACAAAGGCCTGACGGATGCGTCGTCCTTCCTCCGTGCGAATCGGAATATTTTGTAAGTTCGGGTCGGAAGACGACAGCCGGCCCGTCGAGGCCACGGCTTGATGATAGGACGTGTGCACCCGACCCGTGCTGGGCTGAATCATTTCGGGCAGTTTGTCGGTATAGGTCGATTTCAGCTTAGACAGGCTGCGATGCTCGAGCAGGAGTCGGGGCAAATCATGGTCTAGTTGCTCCAGTACATCCTCCGCCGTGGAGTACTGGCCCGTGGCGGTTTTCTTGCCACCGGGAATGCCTAATTTTTCAAATAAAATCAGACCGAGCTGTTTCGGTGAGCCGAGATTAAATTCCTCACCGGCTATTTCGTAGGCCTGCTGCTCGAGCCAATGAAGGCGTGAAGCCAGCGTGAGTGATTGCAGCTTTAGCGGGGCGGGATCAATGCGGGTACCGAAGCGCTCCATCTGTTGCAATACGCGCTGCGTGGGCAACTCCAGCTCTCGCAACAACGTGTCCAGCGCGGGGATTTTTGCCAGCTCAGCCGCCAGCAGGGTCGCCAATTGCAGGGTCAGGTCAGCATCTTCGCCAGCATAGGGCGCAGCCTGCTCAATATGAATTTGATCAAAACCAACCTGCTTCACACCTTTACCGGCGATGGCCTCAAAACTAATGGAGTCGCGCCCGAGGTAGTACTTCGCAAGATCACCGAGGTTGTGGCGGGTGGCCGTGGCATCCAGAACATACGAGGCCAGCATGGTGTCAAAAACCACGCCTTGAAGGTCAATGCCATGATTTGCCAGCACATGCATATCGTATTTAGCGTGCTGCATGAGCTTGCCCGGCTTGGCGGCTTCGAGCAGCGGCTTGAGCGCTTGCAGCACCTGCTCACGGGACAGCTGTGCGGGCGCATCGGCATAGCAGTGAGCCACCGGCACATACCAGGCGTGACCCGGTTTAATCGCAAACGACAGGCCAACAATTTGCGCCTGCATATAATCCAGGCTGGTGGTTTCGGTATCGAAGGCAAAGTTGTCGACCGTGCTCAGCGCGGCAATTAATGCTGCGAGCTCCGACTCCGTGCTCACCACCACCGTCGTGGTTTCCGCCATCGGTAAAGCGACGGGCTTTTCAGGCTCAGCACTGGCACCGCTCGTTAACGTAAACGCTGGCGAATAGGCTGGGCGCGGAGACTCATCTGAACTACGTTGCGACCAGCTCGTTGCGCCCGGAACGGCAGCACCGATTGGCGACGCTGCTAATTCATTGGCCCAACTTCTAAACTCCAACTGCTCATAGAGCTCACGCAAGACAGCGGTATCAGGCGCCGACAAGGCCAGTTGCTCGGGTGTAACGGAAAGTGTGACATCGCACTTGATGGTGACCAACGCACGGGTCATTTCAAGCATGGCCATATGCGCGCGGAAATTCTCGCCGACCTTGCCTTTGATCCCGGCGGCGTGGGCCTCGATGTTGGCCAGTGTGTCGTACTGCGTCAGCCATTTCACTGCCGTCTTGGGGCCGACACCGGGCACGCCGGGGATGCCGTCGGAGCTGTCACCGACGAGCATGAGGTAGTCGATGATCTGATCCGGGCGAACGCCAAACTTGTTGAGCACACCGGCTTCATCCATGACCACGCTGGTCATGGTGTTGACCAAGGTAATCTGACTATTGACCAGCTGCGCGATGTCCTTGTCGCCGGTAGACACCAGCACCGGCCAGCCGGCCGCCGCACCCTGTTGCGCCAGCGTGCCGATGACATCATCGGCCTCGACGCCGGGCTCGCAGATCAGCGGCAGGCCGAGCGCCTTCACCAGCGCATGCAGCGGCGCGATCTGCGCGCGCATGTCATCGGGCATGGGCGGGCGGTGTGCCTTGTATTCGGGAAAGATGTCATCGCGAAAGGTCTTGCCGGGCGCGTCGAAAATGACCGCAACATGGCTGGGATGCACCTGCTTGAGCAGGCTGCGCAGCATGTTGACCACGCCCTTGATCGCACCCGTGGGCTGGCCGGTGCGCGTCATCAGCGGCGGCAAGGCGTGATAGGCGCGATATAAGTAGGAGGAACCATCAACAAGGACCAACGGGGCGCGCGCGCTCATGCGAAATGCTCAAAGCCGTGAAATTCAATCGTTATGTTACACTGTTGCAATCCCTTTTCGGTGGCCTGCCTGCGCAGTCTGCCACGCATTTTCAGGTCGCCATGGCTCGCCTCACGCGTGTTACGCCTTTATCGCCCGATGCCGCCGCGCTCAGCCGCCGGCCTGTGCTCGGTCACGACCATGCACAATGCATTCGTAGTGCGCTGGCCCAGGCCGATGCCGTCTGCGAGGCCAACGGAACTCGCCTGACGCCGCTGCGCCGGCGCGTGCTGGAACTAATTTGGGTCAGCCACAAGCCGCTGGGCGCTTACGAGCTACTCGATCAGCTCACTCAGGAAGGCCATAAGCCGGCGCCACCGACGATCTACCGTGCGCTCGATTTCTTGCTGGAAAATCGCCTGATTCATCGCCTCGCCAGCCTCAATGCCTTTCTCGGCTGCTCCCATCCGGGCGATGCCCATGCCGGCTATTTTCTGATTTGCCAGCACTGCGGCAATACCGAAGAAATCACACATAACCCCGCATTGCAGGCGGCGCTCAACGTCTCTACAGAGGCCGCTGGGTTTACTGTGCTGCAATCCGCATTAGAGCTCAGTGGTCTTTGCCATCACTGCCAGGCTAAATCGTCATGAGTGTGGGTAATCTCCTGCTGGATCTGAACAAAATACGTTGGCAGCATGAAGGCCGTACGGTGCTGGATGGCGTTGATTTGAAGCTGCACCGGGGCGAGATTCTTACCATCATTGGTCCCAATGGCGCTGGCAAATCCTGCCTGATCCGCATCGCGCTTGGCCTGCTCAAGCCCAGCGGCGGCCAACGCTGGATAGCGCCGAATCTGCGCGTGGGTTATTTGCCACAAACGCTGAAGTTAAATCCGTATCTGCCCATGACAGTGGCCGACTTTCTGGCGTTGCCGGCAGCGCTAGGAAAGCCTTTTAGCCAGCCACTCATGCTCTCCGCTCTGGCCGAGGTGGGTGCCGAGCATCTGCTGCGGCTGCCCGCGCAAAGTCTGTCGGGAGGTGAGTTACAGCGCGTGCTACTGGCGCGAGCCCTGTTGCGTCAGCCCGACCTGCTGGTGCTCGACGAGCCGGTGCAAGGGGTGGATCTGGCTGGCCAAGCGGAGCTCTATTCGCTTATTGCCTCGCTGCGTGATCGCTATCACTGTGGCGTGCTCATGGTCTCGCATGACCTGCACGTGGTCATGGCGGCGACTGATCGCGTGCTTTGCCTAAATGGCCATGTCTGCTGCACAGGGCATCCTGAGGCAGTCAGCCAGCACCCTGAATACCAGCGCCTGTTTGGCGTGAGAGAAAGTCGCGACCTAGCGATTTATACGCACCACCACGACCACCATCACACCCTGCATGGCGATGCCACGCGTTGCAACGAGAGCTGCCAACATGACTGACTGGCTGTGGCCTTTGCTTGGGGGTTTATTAACGGCAGCGGCAGCGGGACCTTTGGGCTCACTCTTGCTTTGGCGTCGTATGGCCTATTTTGGCGACAGCCTCGCGCATGCCTCGCTGCTCGGTGTCGCCATCGCGCTGATGCTGGACCTCCCGATTGGCATCGCGGTGACGGCCGTGTGCCTGCTGGTGGCGCTGCTGCTGAGCCGGCTGATGACGCTGCCCGAGCACGGTGCCGATACCTGGCTGGCCATCATGGCCTATGCCGGCCTGAGTCTGGCGCTGGTGCTCACCGCCGCCCTTGGCGACGACGGCCACGGCCACAGCCTGGAAGACTATCTGTTCGGCAGTCTGCTCAACCTGACCGGGACACAGCTGCTGGCGATCAGCGCCGGCCTGCTGCTGGTCATGCTGGTGCTGGCGCGGCACTGGTCCGGGCTGGTGGCGCTGGCCATCCACGAAGACACGGCACAGGTCGATGGCTGGCCGGTGCAGCGTTTACGACCTTTGCTCATGCTATTGCTGGCGGGCGTGGTGGCGGCTGGGGCGAAAATCATGGGCGTGTTGCTGATTAGCGCACTACTAGTGATTCCGGCGGCGGCGGCGCGCTTTATTGCCCGCAGCCCCGGCGCCATGGCCCTGCGTGCCAGCGCCATCGGCATGTTCAGCGTTGCCGCTGGCGTAGGTGTGGGCGTACCCGCGCATTTGCCGCTAGCTCCGATGATTGTGCTGGCTGGCCTCACCTCATTGCTGGTGCTGATGCTCTGGCAGCGGCTCAGGGCGTAAAGCGCACCACGCCGTTTGTATCGGGCTCGTCCGGCTCCTTCATGGTGACAGTGAGTGGGCGCGTGTCGGTATAACCGCAGCGTACGCACTGAATCCACTCGCGACCGTCCTCAGTACAGAGCTGAAGCTTGTCTTCGAGCTCGCAGCCAGGGCATTTAGCCCCGGCAATAAAGAGCTTGCGAACGCTCATGCGGCCTCCATAGCTTCGCTCAGCCCGGTGTGACGAAGCAGCGCCTCGGCGGACGGATCACGCCCCATGAACTCGCGGAATAGCTCGGCCGCCGGTCGGCTGCCGCCTTGCGCGAGGATGGCCTGACGGAAGCGACGACCAGTGTCGGCATTAAACACGCCTTCTTTTTCAAAGGCTGAGAAGGCATCAGCCGAGAGCACCTCCGCCCATTTGTAGCTGTAATAGCCGGCCGCATAACCGCCGGCAAAAATGTGCGTGAAGCTGCACGGGAAACGATTCCACTGAGGCGGACGCAGCACGCTGGTGATATCGCGTACCTGCTCCAGCACGCGCAGCATGCCGCTGAAATCAATGCAGGGCTGACGATGAATCTCCAGATCGAAGATCGAGAATTCGAGCTGGCGCAGCGTCATCAGACCGGACTGGAAGTTGCGCGCAGCAAACAGCCGGTCGAGCAGGAGCTGCGGCAAGGGCTCGCCGCTATCGACATGGCTGGAGATCAGCGCCAGACCTTCCGGCGTCCAACACCAGTTTTCCATGAACTGGCTGGGCAGCTCGACGGCATCCCAGGCCACGCCGTTGATGCCGGACACCGCCGCGACCTCGACTTCCGTGAGCATGTGATGGATGCCGTGGCCGAATTCGTGAAATAGCGTGGTGACTTCATCGTGGCTGAGCAGGGCCGGGCGACCCGCCACCGGCGGATTAAAATTGCCGGTCAGGAAGGCGATAGGCTTTTGCAGCGTACCATCGGCGTGGCGGCGACGGACACGGGCATCGGCCATCCACGCGCCACCACGTTTGTGGGCGCGAGCATAGAGATCGAGATAGAAATAGGCACGCACTTCGCCATGCTCGACCAGCGCCCAGGTGCTGACATCGGCGTGATAGCTCTCCAACTCCGGGGCCGGCACGATGCTGATGCCGAACAGGCGCTGCGCCACGGCAAACAGACCGTCTATCACTTTCGGGGCCGGGAAATAGGGCTTCAGATCTTCCTGCGACAGGGCGTAACGCTGCTGCTTGAGCTGCTCGCTGGCGTAGGTCATGTCCCAGGGCTGAAGGTCGGTAATGCCCAGCTCGGTGCTGGCAAACTCACGCAGCTGGGCGAGATCACGCTCGGCGCCCGGTCGCGCCTTCATGGCCAGATCGTGCAAAAAGGCCAGCACCTGCTCGACTGACTCCGCCATTTTCGGCTCCAGCGAGAGCGCGGCGTAATGGGCAAAACCGAGCAGTTCGGCCTGCTCCTGACGCAGGGCCAGAATCTCTGTGATCAACGGGCCGTTATCGAACTGGCTGGCATGCGGGCCTTGCTCCGAGGCTCGGGTGGCATAGGCGGTATAAACCTGTTCGCGCAAATCGCGGTTGCGGGCATGCGTCATCACCGCGATATAGCTAGGCATGTCTAAAGTCACGCGCCAGCCGGGCTCGCCGGCGGCTTCCGCCAAGGATTGCAGCAGGGCCATCGCATTGTCGGGCAGACCGGCTAACTGCTCGGCCTCTGTGACATTCAGTGACCACGCCTGCGTGGCATCCAATACCTGATCGGCAAACTTAGCGGTTAGGCGCGATAGGCCTTCGGTGACCTCAGCAAAGCGCTGTTTTTTCTCTGCTGGCAGACCAATACCACTCATACGGAAGTCACGCAGGGCATTCTTCACTGCGCGTTGCTGGGCTACCGTAAGCTCAGCGAACGCGGGAGAGTCGTGCAAGGCCTGCCAGGCACGGAACAAGGTTTCGTTCTGACCGACTTCGGTAGCAAAAGCTGAAAGTTTGGGGATACAGGCATTGTAAGCCTCGCGCCAGGCCTCGCTGTTCATCACCGCATTAAGCTGCGATACCGGCGACCACGCCGCATTAAGCTTGTCGTCTAAGGCTTCGAGCGGTACCGCCAGCGACTGCCACGTCGGTGCGGCCTGATCTGCCAACGTCACAATCGCCTCGCGATGCGCTGCTAATAGCTGATCTAATGCCGGCTCAACCAAGTCAGGTGTGAGCCCGGTAAAGACCGGAAGCAGCGGCGGATTCAACAACATATTCATTTCAACTCCAGACGCAACGCCCGTAAAGTCTCTTGGGTATGAGGCCTTACGCCTCGCCAAATAAAAAATGCTTCCGCCGCTTGCTCAACCAACATGCCGAGGCCATCGCGGCGGTGCTGCACACCGTGCTCTCGCGCCCACTGTAAAAATGCCGTGTCACGACCATACATCATGTCGTAGGCCACGGTGTCGGCATGAACCAGTGAGCCGGGCAACACTAATCGCTCGCCGTGTAAACTGGCGCTGGTTGCATTGATAATGACATCCACCGGCTCATGTACTTGCGATAAATCCGCGAGGGCGAGGGCCTGCACAGCGCCTTCTTGAGCAAATAGTGCGGCCAGTGTCTGTGCCTTTTCCACACTGCGATTGGCGATCCACAACGTCGACACGCCCGCTGCAAGCAATGGCTGAATAACGCCACGCGCCGCGCCTCCTGCGCCCAATAGCAGAACGCGTTTATTGGCTAGGGACCAGCCCGCGTTGACACAGATATCTTGTACTAAGCCCAGGCCATCGGTGTTATCACCCAATAACTCGCCCGTAGCCGTCAAACTTAAGGTGTTGACCGCGCCCGCCAACCTCGCGCGATGACTCAACTGCTGACACAGCGCCCACGCTTCTTCTTTGAATGGCACCGTGACATTCGCACCGCGACCACCCGCCGCACGAAAAGCCTGCCATGTGCCAGCGAAGTCATCTAAAGGCGACAACAGGGTGTCGTAACGAAGATCCTGCCCCGTTTGAGCAGCGAAGGCCTGATGGATCGCGGGCGATTTACTGTGGGCAATCGGGTGACCGATGACGACATAACGATCAGTCATGGGATTTGGCCTCTGAGCCATCCAATGCCAATCCAATGGCTGGCCACCACGGGCGCGGCTTTAAATACCGTGAATACAAAGCCGCCTCGGCCGAACTTGGTTCAGGCTGCCAGTCATATCGCCAGCTCACCGCTGACGGCAGAGACATCAATATAGATTCGGTGCGGCCACCCGTTTGTAAGCCAAACAACGTGCCACGGTCATAAACCAAATTGAACTCCACATAGCGACCGCGACGAATGAGCTGAAACTCGCGCTCGCGCTCACCATAGGGCTGGTCTTTGCGACGTTTCAAAATGGGTAGGTAAGCGGGCACGTAGGCGTCGCCGATGCTACGCATAAAAGCAAATGCAGAGTCGAAACCGCCGCGCTGCCAATCATCAAAAAAGAGTCCGCCCACACCGCGTGGCTCCTGCCGGTGCTTGATGTAGAAGTACTCATCGCACCATTGCTTTAAACGCGGGTAAACATCTTCGCCAAACGGCTGACACGCCATGGCGGCCGTTTCATGCCAGTGTTGGCAATCACTGTCATTGCCGTAATACGGCGTTAAATCGAAACCGCCACCGAACCACCAAACCGGTTCCTGGCCCTCAGCTTCGGCAATAAAAAATCGCACATTGGCATGCGAGGTCGGCACAAACGGATTGCGCGGATGGATCACCAATGACACGCCCATCGCTTGGAAGCTACGACCCGCCAATTCCGGCCGATGCGCCGTGGCAGAGGCGGGCATTTTTTCACCCATGACGTGTGAAAAATTTACGCCACCCTTCTCAATGACCGCGCCGTTTTCGAGCACGCGACTGCGGCCACCACCGCCTTCTGCACGAAGCCACGTGTCCTCACGAAATGCTCCGCCATCTACCTCAGCTAACGCGGCACAAATACGATCCTGCAATTCCATCAAGTAGCTTTTTACAGCCTCAATATGTGTGGCGTTCATTTACGTTCCTTCAGCCTGCACGAATAACCCGCAGGGTGGCTAAGTCTCGAATTTCAGTGGGGCGGGCCAACTTGCCGGTGGTGCTCGGCAAAATATAATCCAGTTCGGCGCCGAGTCTTTGACGCACATCAAACAAGCTGCGGGCCGCCGGAGCGCCTGCACGATTAGCACTGGTGGACACCAGCGGGCCGCCGAACTGATCACACAAGGCTTTCACACCAGGGTGTGCACTCACCCGCAAAGCCACTGAGTCATGCTTACCTCTCAGCCAGACCGGAAAGCTATCCGAAACCGGCACCAACCAGGTCACCGGGCCCGGCCAACTGGCCTGCAAGTGCTTTAGCTGTTCAGCACTGAGTTGAGAGAGCAACGGCGCTACGTGCTGCCATTGAGAAGCAATTAAAATGAGGCCCTTGCCCGGGTCACGACGTTTAATTTGCCATATTTTCGCGACCGCCTCGGCGCTCCACGGGTCACACCCCAAACCCCAAACGGCTTCCGTGGCATACGCAATAACACCGCCTGCGCGTACCGCATTAACGGCTTGTTGAAGATGAATAGCTGATGGTGAGCTGACCATATTTCACCGCTTAATAAGAACGTTTTCAGTCTATCACGCAGTGTAAAGTTGGTCAGGAGGCCAAACGCTGATATCCCCCGGGTACAGCCGCAATCCAACCTAGTATCTCTAATTCCCCAAGTGCCATTAGGACGTGATCGGCAGGCTGAGTGGATTCAGCCATTAGGCTATCGACCGTCATGACCTGCCACTCCATTGCGGCCAGTATTTGCTGGCCAAAGGGACTGGGCGCAGGCGGTTTGACGCTGCCCGTTAGTGACTTAGGCTGATTCTGCTCTGGCGCATGCCCATACCAGTCGCGCAGAACGGGCAGGGCATCTTGCAAGATGTCTTGCGCAGACTCGACCAAACGAGCCTGCTCGTCACGAATGAGCCGATGACAACCGCGCGACTGCAAACTGGTGATAGGGCCGGGGACTGCCCATACACAGCGACTAAGCTGATTCGCTGCCTGCGCCGTAATGATGGATCCACTCACCGGGCCCGCCTCAATCACTGCAACGCCCATACTCAAGAGCGCAATCACTTCATTACGCCGTGGGAAGCACCAAGGCTCGGGCGCACTGCCGGGCGCAAACTCAGAAACCAATAAGCCACTTTCCGTGATGCGCTCGGCAAGCGATTGATGTCGTGCTGGATACACGCGATCCAACCCGCTGCCCAACACGGCGATGGTTTTGCCTTGTACCGACAGAGCCCCAGTGTGGGCGGCACCATCAATGCCGCTGGCTAGACCACTGGTCACCACCAAGCCCGTTTGTGCCAGTTCTGCGGCGATGGCATTTGCGGTCGCCAAGCCTGTGCGCGTGGCTGCGCGGCTGCCGACCACGGCAATTTGTGGCAGGCCCATTACTGTTTCATCACCCTGCCAGAACAATAGGGGAGGACGCTTATGCACTTCCGCAAAAGCCCTTGGCCAAGCGCCTTCAGGCAACTGATTGCGCTCGGAATCCAGCCACACACCGCGATGCTCACCCTCTAACCAGCTCAAACTCTTGCGCCACTGATGGCGTATATCTTCGCAAGCCGTGCCCTGAGGCCAGGCAGCACGAGCATCACAGTGCTTCGGGTTTATGCCCAGCGCTCGCCAACCCCGTGCACTGGCTGCCAATGCTAAGGCCGCCGATCCGAACTCCGATACAAGTTTTCGATACGCGCCAGGCTGCTGCTCTACCAACAAATACAGCGCGATTTCATCCGCAGCTTCCATACCCGTCACCTCCTGTGACACTACGAAACCCTTGCGCTGCGTTAGCGGGCAGAGGCATCCATGGCTATAATGTGGTCAACGGCCAAAATGGCCCTGCTATAGGTCTAGTACCGGTTCGCGGTTTTTGCTAGCAGCCGGAGGAAAATAATGGCACTGCTCCCCATCTTAGAATTTCCCGATACACGCTTACGCACGGTGGCTAAGCCCGTTACCGTATTTGATGACGCGCTGGCGCAACTGGCTAAAGACATGCTGGAAACCATGTACGCAGCGCCCGGCATTGGGCTGGCCGCGTCACAAGTCAATCACCACATTCGTCTGCTGGTGTTGGATTTAAGCGAAGATCAGTCGGCGCCGCAGATTCTGATTAATCCGCAGATTGAAAAAGTCAGTGCCGAAACCAAAACCTACGATGAAGGCTGTTTATCCGTGCCCGGATTTTATGAAACGGTTGAGCGCACCGATGTCATTCGTGTCACGGCGCAGGACCTTCAAGGCAAGCCCTTTACATTAGAGGCCGATGGCCTGCTGTCGGTTTGCATTCAGCATGAAGTCGACCACTTAGATGGCAAATTGTTTGTCGACTATTTGTCGTCGTTAAAGCGCAATCGCATCAAAACTAAACTTGAGAAACTGCATCGAGCCAACGCTTGAGCATCTCCCAGCAGGTTTATCGCTTTGGATAGTTCCTTACGTATCATCTTCGCCGGTACGCCTGATTTCGCTGCCGAAAGTCTGCGAGCGCTGCTGCAAGGCCAGCATGAGGTTGTGGCGGTTTACACCCAGCCTGATCGCCCCGCTGGTCGTGGCCGTGAGTTAAAAGCCAGCCCCGTAAAGCAACTCGCGCTGGACCATGACCTACCGGTGCGCCAGCCCAGTTCGCTGAAAGATGCTGATGCGCAAGTGGAGCTGGCGGAGTGGCAGGCCGACCTAATGGTTGTTGCGGCGTATGGCTTGATTTTGCCGCAGCGCGTACTGGATACACCGCGCTTGGGCTGCATCAATGTCCATGCCTCTTTGCTACCCCGCTGGCGTGGGGCTGCGCCCATTCAGCGCGCTATCCTTGCGGGCGATCGCGAAACAGGCATTACCATTATGCAAATGGACGCCGGCCTAGACACGGGCGACATGCTCTACAAAGCCATTTGCCCGATTTCCTCCAGCGATACCGGCGCCAGCCTGCATGATCGCTTGGCCCTGCTGGGTGGCGATGCTTTACTTGCTGTAGCCGATGCCCTGCGCGATGGCGAGCCACTAATGGCGGAGCCGCAAGATGCGTCGTTGGCGACCTACGCCGCCAAGCTCAGCAAGGAAGAAGCCCTGATTGATTGGCAGCTACCGGCACAAGACATTGCTCGGCGCACGCGGGCGTTTAACGCCGTCCCCGTCGCGCACAGCACTTTAGCGGGTCAAACCGTGCGCATTTGGTTGGCGCATGCGAGCAAAGAAGAAACCACCACAGCCCCGCCCGGCATGATTTTGCGCGCCGACAAAACCGGATTGGCGGTGGCTGCAGGCCAGGGCACTGTTTTACTCATTGATACTTTACAGATGGCGGGTGGCAAAGCCATGTCGGCATCCTTGCTACTTAACTCTCGACCGGCCGCTTTACAGCCCGGCAAAGGCTTTGGCTCATGACCGCTCCGCGTCACTACTCCAACACACGCTCGCGTGCATCTGCTAAACCGCGCTCATTGGGCGTACGTGCGCTTGCCGCTCAAGCTTTAGCGCCGACGCTCGCGGGTGAACGCTCGTTGAGCAGCACCTTGCCGCCGGCGCAGAAAGCCTGCCGCAGCGAAGATGTGGGCTTGCTGCAAGAATTGGTTCAGGGCACCGCTCGCCACGCCATTTATTACCGCACGCTGATTAAACCGCTGCTCGAGCGCGCAACCAAAGATCATACGGTTGAGGCGCTGCTGCTGCTTGGCGCTCACCAGTTATTGGGTATGCGCATTCCAGATCACGCTGCGCTGGCTGAAACCGTGGAAGCTGCCCGGCAACTGGGCATGGATAAGCTCACCGGCTTCATTAATGGCGTTTTGCGTAACCTTCAGCGTCGCGAAGCGGAGCTGGTGCATGCCGCCAAGCTGATGACCCATGCCCACCCAGCCTGGCTGCTACGCGCGCTGGAAAAGGACTGGCCGGCACAGATGGACACCATCATTGCCGCCAACAACAGCCCGGCATCGACCACGCTGCGTGTGCACCGGGGTCGCCAAACCCGCGAGGCAGCGCTCGCGCATCTGGTGGATGATGGCTTGCCCGTGGTGGCAACGCATTTCTCGCCAGATGGTCTGCGCCTGACCGAACCCGTGCCTATCCACAGCCTTCCGGGTCTGGCCAGTGGCGATTTGTCCGTTCAAGACGAAGCTGCCCAACTCGCAGCCTGCTTTCTCGCGCCGGCGGCCGGTGAGCGTGTGCTGGATGCCTGTGCGGCACCCGGCGGAAAAACCGCGCACCTGCTGGAAATTCAGCCGGCCCTGCATAGCCTAATCGCGCTAGACAATGACCCGCAGCGTCTGGTGCGAGTGAAAGAGAACTTAGCGCGTGCGGGCTTTGCAACCGACCACCCAACATCCGGCGTGAATATTCGCGTGGCCTGCGCGGAAGCGGCCGATCTAGACAGCTGGTGGGATGGCGAAAAATTCGATGCCATTTTGCTCGATGCCCCCTGCAGCGCCACGGGCGTGATTCGTCGTCACCCAGATATCAAGTTGCTGCGTCGCTCCACTGATATTGCGCAAACCGTGGCCATTCAGGCCGAGCTGCTAGAGCGACTTTGGCTCACGCTGAAGCCGGGTGGTCGTTTGCTGTACGCCACCTGCTCATTGCTCAAGGCCGAAAACGAAGATCAGATCATCGGTTTCCTCGCACGCACACCCGATGCACAATGCATTCCGCTGCAACTGCCGGGTGGCGACATGCCGGGCCAATGGCGTCCGCAAGGGCGGCAGCTACTGCCCGAGTCCGATGGTTACGACGGCTTTTATTTCGCCATGCTGATGAAAGTGCCTCAGCGCTAAGTCGCCATAAAAAAACCGGGCTAACGAGCCCGGTTTTTTTATGGCCCACAACAGCGGATTAGCGGCCCAGAATCTCGCGCGCCACCACTTCCTTCATGATCTCGCTGGCGCCACCGTAGATTCGCTGAATACGCGCATCTACATAAGCACGGGCAACTCCGTACTCCAACATGTAGCCATAGCCACCGTGCATCTGTAAGCAAGCGTCGGCGACGCGACCCTGCAGCTCAGTGGTGTAGAGCTTAACGGCGGCACCGGTTGGAATGTCCAACTTGCCTTCAGCATGCAGATCAACACAGTTATCAACAAAGGCACGGGCAGCCAAAATATCGGTCTTGCAGGTGGCCAGCGTGAATCGAGTGTTTTGCAGTTGCGCCAAAGGCTTGCCGAATGCTTTGCGCTCTTGCACGTACTTGATGGTTTCTTCCAGCGTGCCTTCGGATGCGGCAACCGCAATCACGGCAATGTTCAAACGCTCACGTGGCAGCTCATTCATCATGTAAGCGAAACCCTTGCCTTCCTGACCCAGCAGGCAGTCAACGGGTACGCGTACGTTATCCATGAACAGCTCAGACGTGTCTTGCGAATGCAGACCCATCTTCTCCAATTTCTTACCCTTGTTGAAGCCGGGCAGGCTGGTATCGATCAGCAGCAAAGACACGCCTTTTGCGCCACTGGCGGGATCGGTTTTCACTGCCATAACCACGATGTCGGCATGTTGGCCGTTGGAAATAAAAGTCTTGGAACCGTTAACCACATAGTGATCGCCATCACGAACAGCAGTGGTGCGGATTGCGGCCAAGTCCGAGCCTGCGCCGGGTTCCGACATACCAATAGCACACACGGCCTCGCCCGACGCCATGCGGGGCAACCAGTAATCTTTAATGGCTTGCGTACCCAGATGCTCTACATACGGCGCACAGATATCGGAATGCACACTGACGCCGGTAGCCAGCGAGGAAAGGCCCATTTTGGCCATTTCATTGAGAATCACCATGGAGTATTGGAACGGCACGCCTACACCACCGTATTGCTCCGGCTGGTCTACACAGAGCAGGCCATTCTCGCCGAGCTTGTTCCAGAATTCGCGAGGCATCCAACTGTCTTTTTCCCACTGCACATAGTGAGGGGCAATTTCGTTTTCGAGAAAGCGTTTGACGTTATCGCGAAAAAGTTCGAGTTCGGCGTGATCAATAGACATGGATATCCCTCTTAATAAGCGTATGTGCGGCTAAAATCGTATTTTATGACAGAGACTGTCATAACCGATAGAACAAATGTCATCCAATTTTACTCGGTGGCATTGCGTGCTACCGGCAATACACAGACCCTACGCAGAGACTTAACCATGACACTGGCTGAATTACTGACCGGCTTACGCGCCGAGACTTTAGACTTTGAAGATACGCTGGCCTTTGTTGCTGAACATTATGTGTACCAACCCAGCGCCTTCAAAAATGGATTGGATGCCCACGCGGTGTCGAATTCCGCCGGGCAGAACGAAGGTGCGTGTCGCGTGTTCGCTCTCGGGATGCTCGAGCAACTCAGCCCTGAAGACACACTCTACCTTTTTGGCCGGCATTTGCGCGATGTCTTAAACGACCCACAGGGGAGCAGCCATGCCAATATCCGCCAGTTCCAGCGTCACGGTTGGATCGGTATAGTGTTTGACGAAAAGCCTTTAAGCAGAAAAGTTTGATTGCTGCGTAAACCGTCTAATATAAGACGCGTTTTCATCGCCACTTAGTTCACATCAAAGGATGATTCACATGACCCGTATTTCCCTTATTACTGCCGCCGTTATCGCAACCTCTTTCGTCGCCTCTGCCCAAGCTGCAGACGTTCAGGCCAATGCCGCTGTTTCTGCACCCGGTGTTAACGTGAATGCGGGTGCTTCAGTGAATACGGCATTTGACCTCAAGGCTAGCAAAGAGGCCGCTGCAAAAGCCGCTGCCAGCTCCCGTGATGCAGCAATTTCTGCGGGTGTAGGCGCCATGGTCAGCGGCAAGTCCAGCGCTGAAGCCGCCAAAACCGCCAGCGCAGCAGCTACAACCGAAGCGAAAGCGGCTGCCGAAAAGGCACAAGCAGACGCCGCCGCTCGCATGGGCACTGCTCAAGCCACTGTTGCCGGCTACAAACAAACCGCTGAGCAGAAAATCGCGCTGAAAGACCGCGTTGCTTTGGGCAAGCACTTTGGCGTGAGCAAAGCTACTAATAAAGCCTTTGGTGCTATTTTCGGTGCCAGTGCCAACAGCAATGACCTGCCTAAGGGCTATGAAAAGCAGCTCGTGATTGGCGCTAAGCTAGACGCCAAACTCGCCACCAAAGCTACTGCCATTGATGTCAGCCTCGTGAAAGAGCTGAGCGCACAGCCCAAGGGCACTGAGCTGGTTAAAGTCGGTGATCGCGTTGTACGTTTAGACAGCAAGACCCGCATTGTGCTGGACGTTGCCAGCATCTAATCGGTTATCGCGGCGAACACTTGTTTTGAAAGAAGCCAGCTTTTGCTGGCTTTTTTCATGTTAAGGCTCAGCTATACTCCAGCGTTCAATTTTAAAGCGCTGGCAGACGTGTCCGCGCCTCAGGGGATGCTAGCCAGAGCTGGCGGCTTAGGGTTAACAACATGAGTGAAACATCACAACCCATCCAAACCTTTCAAGGTTTGATTTTGGCGCTGCAGAGTTTTTGGGCCGAACAAGGCTGCGTACTGCTGCAACCCTATGACATGGAAATGGGCGCGGGCACGTTTCACACGGCGACGTTTCTACGCGCCCTCGGCCCTGAAACGTGGAATGCTGCTTATGTTCAGCCTTCTCGGCGTCCTGCGGATGGCCGCTACGGTGAGAACCCCAACCGTCTGCAGCACTACTATCAGTTTCAGGTGGTGTTAAAACCTAACCCCAGCAACATCCAAGAGCTGTATTTGGAGTCCTTACGTCGCATTGGCGTGGACCCCACGATACATGACATTCGTTTTGTTGAAGACAACTGGGAATCGCCTACGCTGGGTGCCTGGGGTCTTGGCTGGGAAGTGTGGCTGAATGGCATGGAGATCACTCAGTTCACGTATTTCCAGCAAGTGGGCGGCATTGAGTGCTACCCCGTCACCGGCGAAATCACCTACGGCCTTGAGCGTTTGGCGATGTACCTGCAAGGCGTCGACTCGGTTTACGATTTGGTTTGGACAGATGGACCCTTCGGCAAAGTGACCTACGGCGACGTCTTCCATCAAAACGAAGTGGAGCAATCGACCTATAACTTCGAGCACGCCAATGTGCCCGAGCTCTTCAAGTTGTTTGATTTATTTGAAGCCGAGTCCAATCGCATTATGGCGTTGAAGCTTCCTCTGCCGGCTTATGAGTTTGTCTTGAAAGCCTCGCACACCTTTAACTTGCTTGATGCCCGTCGGGCGATATCGGTGACCGAGCGCCAGCGTTACATCCTCCGTGTTCGCACCTTGGCTCGCGCTATCGCACAAAGCTATTTAGATGCCCGTGCGGCACTCGGTTTCCCACTAGCCAAACCCGCTTTGCGTGATGAAGTTTTAGCTCAGTTGGCTGCATCGGCCGCTCAGAAGGAGGCGCAAGCATGAGCGCGCAAGATTTTCTGTTTGAAATTGGTGGCGAAGAACTGCCACCAAAATCACTGCTAACGCTGGCAACGGCCTTACAGGACAGCGTCACTGAGGGTCTAGCAAAAGCCGGGCTTGCCCACGCAGGCGTTACGTTTTTTGCCGCACCGCGCCGACTCGCCATTTATGTTTCGCAACTGGTCGCTCAACAGCCCGATCGCACGATTGCTGTTGATGGTCCGCCGGTGAAAGCTGCCTTTTCAGCCGATGGCCAGCCAACACAGGCCGCCCTAGGCTTTGCAAAAAAGAATGGCATCGACATCAGCCAAGTGGATCGCAGCGGCGAAAAGCTCCGTTACGTTCGCGAAGTTAAAGGCGAAGCCGCCATCGACTTACTGCCCAGCATTTTCGACCATGCCTTGAAAACCTTGCCGGTGGCCAAACGCATGCGCTGGGGCGCGAGCCGTGTGGAATTCGTTAGGCCCATGCATTGGCTGGTCATGCTCTACGGCACCGACGTAGTACCCGCTAAATTGCTCGATATTCAAAGTGGACGCACCAGCTACGGCCATCGCTTTCATCACCCCGAGGCCGTTTCGCTGAGACACGCGCAGGACTATCGCGACGCAATGCGCGGCGCCCATGTTGTGGCGGATTTCGCTGAGCGCCGCAGCTTAATCGAGCAGCGCGTTAATGCTTTAGCGGCTGCGGAGGGCGGCATTGCCCTAATGCCCACCAGCCTATTGGATGAAGTCACTGCGCTGGTTGAATGGCCAGTTCCATTGGTGTGCTCGTTTGAGCAACGCTTCTTAGCCGTACCGCAAGAAGCCCTCATCTCCACCATGCAAGATAATCAAAAGTATTTCTGTTTGGTCGATCAACAGGGCCAGCTTTTGGCGCGCTTTATCACGGTGGCCAACATCGATTCGCCTGCGCCCGAGAAAATTGTGACGGGCAATGAGAAGGTGGTACGACCACGCCTCACCGATGCAGAGTTCTTTTTCAATCAAGATAAAAAAATCACTCTCGCCGAGCGCAATGAGCGCCTGAAAAATATCGTTTTCCAAGCCCAGCTCGGTACGGTTTACGCCAAAGCGGAGCGTGTCTCAGCGCTGGCCGCACAAATTGCCGCGCAAATCGGCGGAGATGTAGAGCAAGCCCGACTCGCTGGCCTGTTATGTAAGTCTGACTTGGCCTCTGAGATGGTGAGTGAGTTTCCCGAACTTCAGGGTATTGCCGGATATCACTACGCACGCCATGAAGGCTTGCCTAACGAAGTCGCTTTGGCCCTGAACGAGCAATACCTGCCGCGCTTTTCCGGTGATGTGTTGCCCACGGTTAAAACCGGTCAAGCCGTTGCCCTAGCAGACAAACTTGACACGCTGACCGGCATTTTTGGCATCGGGCAACCACCCACCGGCTCGAAAGACCCGTTCGCGCTCCGTCGTGCCGCCTTAGGCGTGCTGCGTATTTTGATTGAGGGCGAGCTAGCCATTGATTTAGAAAAGCTGGTTCAGCTCGCCAGCGACGGACACGGCAGCGCGCTCAGCGTTAGCACGACCGCCGCAGATGTATTCGAGTTTTTACTCGCCCGCTATCGCGCCATGTATGAAGAACAGGGCATTTCGGTGGATGTGATTCAGGCCGTGCAAGCCTGTCGCCCCACCGTGGCGCGTGACTTTGACCGTCGCGTGAAAGCCGTTGCGGCCTTCCGCACCTTACCCGCCGCTACGGCATTGGCCGCCGCCAACAAACGCGTGTCTAACATTTTGGCAAAAGAAGCGGCATCCGCAGGTGAAATTCAAGCCGAACTTCTACAGGATGGCGCTGAGCGAGACCTGGCTATTGCTGTAAAAGCCTTGTCTGCTCAGGTTGCGCCCCTGTATGCCGCCGGTGATTACGCTGCTGCACTCACCGCGCTAGCGAGCTTGCGTGAGCCGGTCGATCGCTTCTTCACCGATGTCATGGTGATGGCGGATGATTCCGCGGTTCGCGCCAATCGTTTACGCCTGCTATCTTGGTTACGTGCGCTCTTCCTGCGCGTCGCAGATATTTCGCAACTGTCTTAACGCGTGCTGCCCTAGCCTCAGTCGTAGAAATTGAGGCTAGGGAAATCACCAGTCAGCTGATAGTTGGCGTTTGGGTTGTACAAAACGTCATTTTTGTCCAATTTACCGAACTGCCGCGTCTTTCATCGCTTTGTGCCAATGCACATTTGCTTACAATTCAGTTTAATCAATTCGTTATCGACAAACCTCTCAGGTGATAGACCATGCCAGCTTATAAGGCCCCCTTACGCGACGTACGCTTCTTGATGAACGAAGTGTTCGACTACCCAACGCATTACGCCAACCTGCCTGGCGGCGAAGATGCTACGCCAGACCTGATCGATGCCATTCTGGATGAGTGCGCCAAGTACTGTGAAGAAGTGCTCGCCCCCATCAACCAGTCCGGCGACCAAGAAGGCTGCCACTTTGAAGACGGCGTAGTCACCACGCCAAAGGGCTTCAAAGAAGCCTACGACCAGTATGTTGCTGGCGGCTGGCAGGGTCTGAACTACCCAACTGAATTCGGCGGTCAAGGCCTGCCCATGTCCTTGGCGCTGCTCAAGGCAGAAATGATGGGTACGGCCAACTGGTCGTTCACCATGTACCCTGGCCTGTCGCTGGGCTGCATGAACACCATCATGCTGCACGGCACAGAAGAACAGAAAGCTGTTTACATGCCACCGCTGGTGGAAGGCCGTTGGTTAGGCACCATGTGCTTAACCGAGCCACAGTGCGGCACTGACTTGGGTCAGGTAAAAACTAAGGCCGAAGCTCAGGCCGATGGCAGCTATAAGCTCTACGGCACAAAGATTTTCATCTCTGCCGGTGAACATGACCTTTCAGAAAACATTGTTCATATCGTTCTGGCCCGCTTACCGGATGCGCCTGCTGGCACTCGCGGTATCTCCTTGTTCATCGTGCCAAAGTTCAACGTGAATGCTGACGGCAGCCTCGGTGAGCGCAACCCAGTGAAGGCCGGCTCGATTGAGCACAAGATGGGCATTCACGCTAACGCCACCTGTGTATTGAACTTCGACGGCGCTTCGGCCTATCTGATTGGCCCAGCCAACAAGGGCCTGGAGTGCATGTTCACGTTCATGAACACCGCTCGTATCGGTACTGCAGTACAAGGTGTTGCACATGCTGAGCAGTCTTTCCAAGGCGCATTGCCTTATGCCAAAGAACGTCGTTCCATGCGCGCCCTGTCCGGCAAGAAAGAGCCTAACCAGCCCGCAGACGCATTGATTCACCACGGCGACGTTCGTCGCATGCTGTTGACTCAGAAGGCTGTCGCTGAAGGCGGTCGTGCCATGATTTATTTCGCCGCACAGCTCGCCGACAACATGGCCGTAGGCATCACCAACGGCGACAAAGAAACCTACGACTTCTGGGATGACAAGCTCGGCTTCTACACGCCTATTCTCAAGGGTGTGTTGACTGAACTCGGCCTAGAAGCAGCCAACCTCGGCATGCAAGTCTTCGGTGGCCACGGCTACATCCAAGAACACGGCATGGAACAGGTTGCCCGTGATGCCCGTATTTCCACGCTGTATGAAGGCACCACAGGCATCCAAGCACTCGACCTGCTCGGCCGTAAAGTGCTGTTGTCGTCTAAGGGCAAGGCTGTGCGTGACTTCACCGCGGACATCGCCAAGTTCTGCCGCGACCACGTAGGCAACAAGGAAATGCGTCCCTATGTTTGGGAGCTGACCAAGATCGCCACGCAATGGAACTACCTGACCGTGCGCATCATGCTGCAAGCACGCAAAGACCGTGACCTCGTTGGCACTGCTGCTAATGACTTCCTGATGTACTCGGGCTACGCCATGCTCGCTTACTTCTGGGCGAAAATGGCCGCAGTGGCTTTCGAGAAGCTCGAGAAGGGCGGCAATGAAGAGCCCGCGTTCTACCGTGCCAAGGTACAAACCGCTGAGTTCTACTTCGAACGCCTGTTGCCACGTGCCAAGGGCCATGCCGACAGCATGCTGAAGCCGACCAAGTCGGTTATGCAGATGGATGCTGAGCACTTCAACTTCGGCTAAGCCTGAGTGATGTGAACCGAAAGCCCTCGTTGCCTGCAACGGGGGCTTTTTGTTTTCACCCTTGCCCGCATCGCAGTGCTAGCATCCAAACTTAATTAGGAGCTGATTATGTTGCGCGAGTATTCCTTGTGGGCGCGTTTGCCGCTATTGCTGGGCCTGAGTGCCTTAACCTACCTTACCTACGCCATTCTCAGTCCCTTTCTCATTCCCGTTGCCTGGGCCGCCATCCTGGCCTTTGTGACTTGGCCTCTTCGAACGCGCCTATTAAGCCTTTTCGGTGGACGCGTAAATTTAACGGCCGCGGTGATGACGTTTATTCTGGCCGCCACATTGATCGGTCCTCTGGCTTGGTTGCTGGTGGTGTTGCAAAGCGAGCTGCGCACGCTCTATGGCCTTGCAGCGGAGTTTATCGCTCGCGATACGCTACCCATTCCACCCTTTCTACAACTGCATTTCCCCGCGATAGCAAACGAGTTAACGCGTTTATGGAGTGTCGCGCACGAAGATCCCGCGGCCATGCGCGGTAGCTTGCAGAGTGTGCTCAACATGGGCTTTGCCCAGTTTGGACTGGTCGCTGGGGGTATTGGCCGAAACTTAGCAAAGTTCACCTTCACCTTATTTGCGCTGTTCTTCTTTTTCCGCGATGGCCCAGCGGTATTGGGACAATTACGCCAAGCCTTAGCGCACATGACGCAGAAGCAAGGGGAGCGCTACTTACTGGCCGCCGGCAATATGACGCGCGCCGTGGTGTTTGGCATTGTCTTAACTGCTTTAGGTCAGTGCACCTTGGCCGGTATTGGCTATGCCGTGGCTGGCGCACCCAACCCTGTGTTTCTGACCCTCGTTACTTTCGTGATTGCCCTCGTACCGTTCGGCACCCCATTTGCGTGGGGCGGCGTGGCGCTATGGCTATTCGCCAACGGTCAAACCTTTGAGGCCTTGGGCTTGGTGCTTTGGGGGCTGTTTGTGGTGAGCTGGATCGACAATATTGTTCGTCCGTTAGTGATCTCCAACGCCACGCATATCTCATTCTTGCTGGTGATGTTTGGTGTGCTTGGCGGGCTGGCCAGTTTCGGCATGATCGGGCTATTTCTGGGCCCGGTGATTTTGGCTGTTGTGGTGGCGATTTGGCAGGAATGGTTGGCGCAACCCGTGCTGTCCCCGCCAGTCGATACGAAAACCGACTGACGAGGCTTAGACATGGCTTAACAGCAAGCGCCGCCTGCGTTGGATGCAGCGGCGCTGCTGTCATACGGTAATGACTTACCGCAGCCCTCAAAAATCCCATAGTGCCGGCTGAAGTCGCCGATAAACGTGAAGTGCTCACGGAAACGCGTGTCGTGCAGCATGCGCCACGTGTTGCCACAAACAGAGAAGACTTTCCCCGTTTCAATGCTGTGGTGCTTATCGAGCACAAACACATCCGGACATTCCGGTACTGTGCCGTGATAAATCACCGCCTGACCGTACTCTTCACAATCCGGCTCTAATTCAGGCAGCTTAAATAAGCGGTAGGTCGCCGAATAAAATTTGACGTTACCGCACTTGGCCTTCAGCGCCGGGTCGGTAATTTCAATGGGCAGATCTTCAACTAAGCGGGGGTCCGCAAATCCATGCTTTTTGGCCAGGCTCAAGAAGTCGTTCCAATACAGCGCACCGCTCAAGCACTCCCCGTAAAGCAGCGGGTCCGCGACCATCTCAGCAGGCACACGGCGATCTGCATAGATGTCTGAGAAGTAGAGCTCACCCCCGGTTTTCAACAGGCGATAGGCCTCGCGTAACACAGCGTCTTTGTCTGGCGACAAGTTGATCACGCAGTTGGAAACAATCACGTCAAAGCGCTCATCCTCTAGGCCCAGCGCATCTAGACGCTCAATAAATCCCTCTTTAAAGCTCACGTTAGCGTAGCCAAAGCGCTCGGCATGCCAATCCAAGGTACTGGTCGCGACGTCGAGTTGTTCGCGAGTCATGTCTACTCCAAGCACATGACCGGTGGGGCCAGCCATCTGCGCCAGAACATACACATCTCGCCCAGAGCCGGAGCCCAAATCGAGAATTTGGCAACCTTGCAGCTTGGGTGGGCAGACCAGCCCGCAGCCGTAATAGCGCATCATCACTTCATCATGCACGTTAGACAGCAGTGGCTTCAGCCACGCAGGCATGGACGAGGCATCGCAACATGCTGAGGTCTTTAAGTCGGCCGTGCTTTGTAGCTGCTTGCCGTAATAGTCTTGAACCAGTTCATGCATCGCTAATTTTCCTTTCTCTTAAACCTTAATTCGAACTGCACTGATCTGCTTTAGCTACAAAACGGGGCTCTTGGTACCAAGCCTCAGCAGTGCTTTGCGTGTTATCGGTGTCCGTAGCAATGGCCAGCCCCACAACATCCGGGGCAGGGCTGCCAAATGCGGCCACGTAGTCCTGTTTTACATTGCGGACTTCGGTTTGCCATTGCCCGGCCTTGCTGTTGCCGGACTGCAACACAATGAGGCGGGTGCGGTCGGTGTAAGCGTTGGCCCGCATCGTGCCGATGGCGTATTTGTTGTCCCACACGTAGTTCAATGCCGCCGTGGGAATTTCAGCGCCGTAAAGTGACTTGGCTAATTTGATTTTCACGCGATCGGAAAAGGCCAGCTGACTCGCCGGCACATCGTAGAAAACATATAGACGCGCGGCATAGTCATCGCCCGACTTGGTGCTTAGGTCAGCTTTCGCCACGCTGGCTTTCACCTTCCATCGCCAACAGAGCAGGGAGGTCTTGTCGAGATCAATGTGCTGCTTACGAATGACACCGGCCATGCTGTTATTGGCCACCGCATGCAATACGGCGGACTCTGGCTCAGCCAATAGCTTGAACTGCGTGGCCGCTACTTTTTCGTTGATGCGAAAGAGCTTCCAGCCTTCGGGCAATCCATCCGCGCCGGCCTTAAAGCTCGCGTGAGCGAGGGGCGGACAGATCAATGCCGCTGCCAGTATCAGCCTAGTCAGGCTCGTCATCATCCTGTTTGCTCCACAAGCGCTCTAGGGCGCGGCCAGTCTTGAGGGAGATAGATAAGGTCTTCGTAGCTATCAATATCGGCTAGGGCGGGGCCCTGCCAGACCTTCCAGCCTAAGCGCTGCATCCGGTCTAATGTGACGGGCAAGACTTCCGCTGTGCTCCACGGCATTTCGTGAAAAAAACCTGGCGGGCAGTGCTTTAGACCCATCAGGGTATAGCCACCATCCAGTGCCGGGTAAATCACGGCATCGTGATGGCGCAACTCTTGCGCCGCGAGTTGTAACCGTTCTGAGGTGAGCGCTGGGCAATCACTGCCGATCACCAGCACACCGTCATGCTGACAAAGCTCCTGCGTTACCAGTACGGCGAGTCGGTCACCTAAATCCCCCTCAACCTGATCGCGAAGGCGCACTCCGGTCTGCTCAGTTAACTCACACAACAAGGGGTGCTGCGTAGGCGTGCCATAAAGCGTTACCGTTAGGCCTGTGCTCACTGCCGTTTGCAGCGTATGACGCAGGAGTTGCTCTGCCACCGCAGCAGCGGCTTCGTCACCCACCGTTCGTGCTAGACGCGTTTTGGCGAGCCCGGGCAAGGGCGCTTTCGCCACGATGGCTAGTGCAATTTTCATCGATAAGCCTTTGCCAACACGCTGGCTGGAACGCCGCGCCAGTAGCGATAGCGCAGGCTCCACATCAACCAGATGGTTCTCCAGACGCCAAAGCGTTCCCAGCGCCGCCCCGATGTGGTGACGCTTTGCCGCATACACACGGGTTTAGCGATCTTTTTGGCGCGCAGGCAAATTTCGACGTCTTCCATCAAGGGTTGCAACGGAAACTTCCCGACGCGGTAAAACAGGTCGCGAGAAAAAAACTGAGCCTGATCTCCGGTCGATACTTGGCTCCAGCGCGAACGCCTGTTGATGAACCACGCGATTATGGGAAATAGGGCTGATCGGCCTTCAATACGCACATCAAAACGCCCCCAGGCTTCCGGCTTGTCTGTAAGCAACTGCTTTAATGCACTGATCGCGCTGTCGTCGAGCCGCGTGTCGGCATGAAGAAACAAAAACGTTGGCCCACGCGCATGTACTGCGCCCTGGTTCATTTGTCGAGCTCGACCTTTGGGAGATGTCAGCACGCTATCTGCCAAGTCATTCGCGAGGACAACCGTTTCGTCGTGGCTCCCTCCATCCACGACAATGACTTCAACGCCCTGAGCGCGCCATGGCTGGACGCTGCTTAGCGTCCGTGCCAACTGCGACGCTTCGTTCAGCGTCGGCACAATAATGCTCAGCCAAGGCACGCCAGTACTTTTCATCTCACTCACCCCGTTGCCAGCGGTGATAGCGCTCAGCCCAACGCAATGCCGCCTGCGGGGCATGGGCTTTTTGCCACTCACCGGCCACGTACTTAGCCGCTTCAGACCATGTCGGATAAGGATGTATCGTGCCTAAAATCTTTTTCAGGCCTAGCCCGTGCTTCATCGCTAAAGTGAACTCAGCCAACATTTCCCCTGCATGGGCAGCAACAATCGTAGCGCCTAGAATGGTGTCCTTACCCGGCACAGTCAGCACTTCCACAAAGCCTTCACGCTCATCGGCGGTGATGGCGCGGTCCAGCTCTTCTAACTCGAAGCGGGTCGACTCAAAAGCAATACCCTGAGCTCGAGCCTCCTGTTGGTTTAGGCCCACCCGCGCAACCTCTGGGTGAGTAAAGGTCACGGCTGGAATCACGCGGTAATCCGCTTTAAAGCGCTTGAACAGGCCGAACAAGCCATTTACGGCGGCATACCACGCCTGATGCGCCGCAACATGCGTGAATTGGTAGGGACCGACCACGTCGCCACAGGCATAAATATTGGGATAGCGGGTCTGCAAGTACTCGTTTGTGGCGACGGTGCCCTGCGCTGTCAGCGGGATATTCAAAGTCTCTAAGCCAAAACCCTTGGTTCTTGCTGTGCGCCCAATGGCGAGCAGAAGGAAGTCAAAATGAATCGTCTCTGTCTCACCACCGTGCTGAACCCAGAGTCGCTGTTGCGCACCCTCTCGCTCGGCTGACATCGCTTGAGCATTCAATAACACACGCACACCCGAAGATTGCAGTGCCCTTAAGACCACATCGCCTACGCTGGCATCTTCACGGGGAAGGAGGCGCTTATTACGGCCCACCAATGTCACTTTAAGTCCTAGCTCGGCCATAGCTTGCGCGAGCTCACAGGCTATCGGCCCGCCGCCTAATACGGCGACTTCCCGAGGGCTACCGCGCAGCGACCACAGGGTGTCTGAAGTGACATAGGTCACTTGATCAAGGCCGGGCAAGTCTGGAATCGTGGGCGACGCTCCCGTCGCAATGACAATACTTTTCGTGGTCAGCGTTTGACCGTTTACCTTAACAGTCCAAGGCGATGTGATTTCAGCATGCCCTTTCAGTACCTCGACACCTAAGCCGGTGTATCGCTCTACAGAGTCATGTGGGGCGACTTGAGCGATCACACGCTGAACACGCTCCATCACACCGCTAAAATCCACCTCTGCCGTAACTGAGCTCAGTCCCAGCGTGCTGGCATGGCGTGCGTCGCGCATCAGTGACGCTGTTCGTATCAACGCCTTTGAAGGCACACAGCCATAGTTCAAACAGTCGCCGCCCATTTCATGGGCCTCGATCAACGTCACCTTCGCCTTGGTGGCTGCGCCAATATAGGTAGATACCAAGCCACCGGCACCGGCGCCAATAGCAATCAAGTTGCGATCAAATCGTTGGGGTTTGCTCCACGGCTTATAGAGCTGATAGCGCTCCCACAGGGACACGCACCAAGCACCTAAAAAGGGGAACAATGCCAGTAAAGCGATGGAAGCCATCACCCCGGGACTAAGAATGCCTTGGGCACTGGTAATCGTGGCTAATTGGGTGCCTGCATTCACATAGATCAACGTTCCCGGCATCATGCCGAGCTGACTAACCCAGTAAAACCGCAACGGTGGCATTCGCGTCAGGCCCATGACAAGGTTAATCAACATGAAGGGAAATAACGGGACTAGCCGTAAGGTGAACAAGTAGCGAGCACCGCGCTTTTCTACGCCTTCATGTATGGCTGCAAGCTTCGCTCCAAAATGTTTTCCCACCCAGTCCGCCAATAGATGACGTGACGCTAAAAAGGCGAGCGTCGCCCCTATTGAAGAGGCAAATGACACCAGCACCGTACCCACGGTGACGCCAAATAAGGCGCCTGCCGCTAAAGTCATGATCGCCGCACCTGGCAACGACAACGCGGTCACAGCCACATAGGCAGCGAAGAATATGGCCAACGACGCCACCGGATTGCTCTCATACTCTATCAATAGCTCGGCACGTGACGCCTGTAGGTTTGCCAATGTCAGCTCATGATGTAGCCCTAGGCCGAAAAACAGGCCAAAGGCAGTAGTAATGAGTGCTGCGGTGAACAGTTTGGAGCGTGTCATGCGGCGTCCTTGTTGGTAAAAATTGATCTTACCCTTCTAAGGCACCGCCACAACTGCTGCCTTGCCCTGCAGTACAGCCGTAGCAATGCTCTGCCACCCAAATCGGCTGCTGAACAAAGTCTTGTGTGAGTAAGTCCTTTAGGTGAGGCCGGCCTTGAGCCCCCTCTACAGGAATAGCTTTTCCCAATTGCTGGTTGAAATCACAATCATACAAGTAGCCCAGGTAGTCCACGCTGACCATGGTTTTACACATCACCGTTTTAAGATTTGCGGCGGCGAAGTTGTGTTTCAACAAGGTGAGATAGTCATCAAACTGCCCTTTCGAAATCAGCATGCTGCCAAAGCGCTGAATGGGCATATTGGTTATCGTGAATAGCTCGTTAAAGACAATACCAAACTGCTCAAAGAGCTCCCGCTTATAGTCTTGTTCAAGCTTTTTCTGGCTGGGCGGCAGCACAGGGCCCTGCGGGTTATAAACGAGACTTAGCCGTAAGGGACTATTTGCCTGGCCGTAGCCCAACGCATTCAGACGTTGAAGCGCCTCTATACTTAACTCAAAAACACCTTTACCGCGCTGCTTGTCGACATTCTCTGCTGAGTAGCACGGCAGCGAGGCAACCACGTCAACACCTTGTTCAGCCAGAAACTCAGCCAAGCCCTCATAGCCCGGTTCAAACAATATGGTCAGGTTGCAGCGATCGATCACTTTTACGCCCAGTGCCCGTGCAGCAATAACCAATCGGCGGAAGGCCGGATTCATTTCCGGTGCACCACCTGTGAGATCGAGTACTTGGATGTTTCTTTTTTCCATGACCTCAATGGCGAGATCAATGAGCTCATCACTCATGAGCTCTTTGCGCGTCGGACCCGCGTTAACGTGGCAATGTACACAGGATTGATTGCAGAGATACCCAAGGTTCATTTGCAGCGTCGTTAAAGACTGGCGGCGAATAGCGGGAAAGTCCGTTGCTTCGAGCAAGGCAAGGGTAGGCAGCATGTGGCGAATCCTGTTAGCGTGTTGTTCTTAGACTTCACATCTTGCGCTTTGTTACAGGCGAGAACAATTATTCGCCATCTATCTCAACAAACGACGAAAGCGCCTCTATCTCGGCAATTTTCTTTAGTCGCTTGATGCGCTGGAATTGCGCTGCTGCTTCTGGATAGTGCGTCGCTGTCATGGCCAACCATTGCTTATAGCGTCCAACCAAGCCGTCTTCGCTGCCGACTAATTTCCGCAGAAAATGCAACTGCCAGTTATTTATTTCATCCCAAGGCATGGCCTTGAGGTGTGGCTGCTTTAGCCGCGCAACCAGATCGGGCTCAGACACCGCACTGCGTCCGACCATAAACGTATCGCATCCACTGGCCTCCCTACAGGCCTGCAAGGCAGGCAAGGAGGAGATATCCCCATTTGCGATGATTTCCCACTCTGGATATGTCGATTTAACTTGGCCGATGGCTTCCCAATTAACAGGTGGGCGATATCCCTGGGCTTTAGTGCGTGCGTGGATGGTCAACCAGTTCGCACCCGCTTCATAGATAGCGCTGGCGTTATCCATAAGCTCATCGGTGGAGTCTATACCTAGGCGCATTTTTGCCGTGACGGGGATGTGCTCAGGCACAGCCTTACGCACGCTACGGACAATGTCATGTAACACTCGACTATCCACCAACAAGCTTGCACCACCACCATGGCGATTAACGGTTTTCGCCGGGCATCCAAAATTTAGATCAATGGCGGGAGAGCCTAACTCAACTGCCCGTTTCGCGTTCTCTGCCAGCATTTCAGCGTTGCTCCCCAGCAGCTGGAAATGCACGGGCGTCCCATTGGCGGTTAGCCCATCACTCATCAACTCAGGGCAGTGTTTATAAAAGACGGAGTTGGGTAAGACCCTGTCAGTGACACGCAGAAACTCCGTAACACACCAGTCATAGGGGCTGAGCTGTGTGAGGACATGTCGCATGGTGAAGTCTGTCAGACCCTCCATGGGCGCGAGCACGATTCTAGTCATAAATGCAGAAAGGGGGCCTTTCGGACCCCCTCCCATTCATAGTTCCACGTGGAACAATCACATTATTGCCGTTAGACGTCTAAGTTAGAAACTAAGAGCGCATTCTTCTCAATGAACTCGCGACGTGGCTCAACAGCGTCGCCCATTAAGGTCGTGAACATTTGATCGGCACCAATGGCGTCGTCAATGGTGACGCGCAACATGCGGCGGGATTCCGGATCCATTGTGGTTTCCCACAGTTGATCCGGATTCATTTCACCGAGACCTTTGTAACGCTGAATGCCAAGACCACGCTTTGACTCCTGCATCAGCCATTCGAACGCTTGCTTGAAGGTATCAACCTTCATTTGACGCTCACCACGCTTAATCACAGCGCCGGGCTCAATCAGACCTTCTAATGCGCGCGCAAGCGCATCGACCTGACGATATTCAGATGAACTAAAGAAGTCATAGCGCAGCGGGTAGCTATACGGCACACCATGCGCCATGAGCTCAACCTGCGGGAAGAAGCGCTGATGCTCTGGATCATCAACGGTTTGCACCAAGAAGCGCTGGCTAGGGTCCGCTGCCATATTGAGCGATGCCTGTAAGCGCTGACCCCAAACGGTTACCGCTTCAGCGGAAGATAGCTCTGCCGGCAATAAGGTTGGGAGCTTAAGCAGCTGCTCCAAAAGCAGGCTAGGGTAGCGACGCTTAAGTCTGTCTTGCAGTACGCAGAACTCACGGTACTGATTAATGAGTGCTTCAAGGGCCAGCCCAGCCACAGCAGGCGCTTCTGGATTCACGCGCAATTCCGCGCCATCCAGTGCAACAGAGGTCAGATAAACCTCCATCGCATCGTCATCTTTCAGATACTGCTCTTGCTTGCCTTTTTTGACCTTGTAGAGCGGCGGCTGCGCAATATAGATATAGCCGCGCTCAATGATTTCAGGCATCTGACGGAAGAAGAAGGTCAGTAGCAAAGTACGAATATGGGAGCCGTCAACGTCCGCGTCGGTCATGATGATGACTTTGTGATAACGCAGCTTGTCCGGATTATATTCATCACGACCAATGCCGCAGCCCAAGGCAGTAATCAGCGTTCCAACTTCTTGAGAGGACAGCATCTTATCGAAGCGAGCCTTCTCAACGTTAAGGATCTTTCCTTTCAAGGGCAGGATAGCCTGCATCTTGCGATTTCGACCTTGCTTGGCGGAGCCGCCGGCAGAGTCACCCTCCACCAAGTACAGTTCGGACAGCGCGGGATCTTTCTCTTGGCAATCAGCCAGCTTCCCAGGTAATCCAGCAATATCTAACGCACCCTTACGGCGCGTCATTTCACGAGCCTTTCTGGCCGCCTCACGTGCGCGTGCGGCATCAAGAATCTTCCCGACAATGGTTTTACCCGCCGAAGGATTTTCTAACAGAAACTCTTCAAACTTCTCATTCATCACAGAGGCAACGGCGTTGCTTACTTCGGAAGAAACCAGCTTATCTTTGGTCTGGCTGGAGAATTTAGGGTCTGGAACTTTTACAGACACAATGGCGGTTAAGCCTTCGCGCATGTCTTCGCCCACTGTAACGACCTTTTCTTTCTTGAGTAGCCCTTCTTTTTCCACATAGTTATTCAGCGTACGCGTTAGTGCTGTTCTGAAACCTTGAAGATGGGTGCCACCATCGCGCTGTGGAATATTATTGGTAAAGCAGTAGACCGATTCCTGATAGCTATCATTCCACTGAAGCGCCACTTCAACGCCAATCCCATTAGGCCCTTCGGACTGCGGAACCATAAAATGGAAGACGCTATTGATGGGTGACTTATTGGTGTTCAAGTAGCCAACAAACGCCGCCAGACCGCCTTCATACTCAAAAACCTCTTCTTTCTCATCGCGCTCATCCTTAAGCACAATACGAACGCCAGAGTTCAAAAAGGACAGTTCACGAAGGCGTTTAGCTAAAATGTCGTAGCTGTATTTGATGTTGGTAAAAGTTTCTTCGCTAGGGAAAAAGCGAACTTCAGTACCACGACCCTGCGTTTTACCAACTTCGCGCAGCGGGAACTCCGGCACACCGTGTCGGTAGGTTTGCTCGTATACCAATCCATTACGCCTAACGGTCAAACGTAATTCTTTGGAGAGGGCGTTTACAACTGAAACACCTACGCCATGAAGGCCGCCAGAAACCTTATAGCTATTCTCATCGAATTTTCCGCCGGCATGGAGCACGGTCATAATGACTTCGGCTGCAGACACGCCTTCTTCTTCGTGAATATCGACTGGAATTCCGCGACCATTGTCGGTGACCGTAATCGATTCATCGGCGTGAATGATGACATTGACTTCAGTACAGTGACCAGCCAAGGCCTCATCAATTGCGTTGTCTACGACTTCAAACACCATATGATGCAGACCGGTGCCGTCATCTGTATCGCCAATGTACATACCAGGGCGTTTACGAACAGCGTCTAGCCCGCGTAGAACTTTAATGCTGGACGAGTCGTAAGTGGATTCTTCTGTCATTTTATTACTCCTGGCACATCAATTTTGGACTGGACTTACGGCGCCATGTTCCACATGAAACATTTTGGTCTCCCCCAAGGGAAGCATCATTTCTAACTGATGCCTATCGATGCTCGTAAAAAAAGACTGCACCGACATAGACCCTACAAACTCAGCAATATGTAACCTGGCTGCATCGTCCAGTTCGGACGAAAGATCATCAAATAAAAAAACTGGTTGAACAGCGCAATTACTTTGCAACCACTGGCTTAAAACCAACTTCACCAGGCAAGCACATAGCTTCAGTTGCCCCCTAGAAAGTCGTTCATCAGCCGCCGTACCGTGCGACCTAATCTTTAAGTCCGCACGGTGAGGACCGTAAATCGTGAATCCTCTTTCCCGATCCTTACCCCGTGATGCCTCAAGCAGGTCAGAGTAATCCAACGTTTCTTCCCAACCCGCATAATACGAAACGGTTAAGTTGCTGGCAGGGAGGTATTGGGACAACACGCGCTCTAGCTCGGGCAGCAGCTGAGTTGCAAGCAATCGTCTCTGACTGCTCAAATCATTCGCAGCAACCGCAAGCTCAAGCTCCCAAAATTTTAATTCAGGAATCGAAATTTTAGCAGATTTAAGCAGGGAATTCCGTTGTGCCAGCGCGCGCTTTGCACGGGACCAAACAGCTAAAAATTCTGGTTCCACGTGAAACACGCCCCAGTCTAAAAGCTGCCTACGCGCCAAGGACGGCCCAGAAATCAACAATAATGACTCTGGATCAAAAAGTTGAAGGGGAAGATGCTGAGCTAACTCAGAGAGAGCACTAGCATTATGGCCATTAACTCGCGCCTCCGTAATACCAGCAGAACGCTTTAAGACGCCTAGCCGAGATCCATTGGCAAGCTCAGCAAACACCGTGGCGACGTCATGACCATCTTGAACAATACGACGAGCTCGCTGGGTTCGAAAAGATCGTCCCAAGCCTAAAACAAAAATCGCCTCCAAAAGAGACGATTTTCCAGACCCGTTTTCACCATAAATCAAATTAAACCGTGAGCCTGGCTCAATAGAAACATGTTCAAGATTTCTTAACTGAACAACATCCAGCTTAGCCAAGCTCACGGTTTAAACGTCACAATTACAACCGCATGGGCATAACAACATAGAGCGCATCAGCCTGCTCGTCATCGTTGTCTTGAATCAATGCCGAACTATTGGTGTCGCCCAAAATTGCTTTGGTGTAAGCCCCATTCAAAGCATTCAATACATCAAGAACATAGCTCACATTGAAGCCAATCTCTAAGTCCTTACCGTTGTACTCGACTTGGATTTCTTCTTCGGCTTCTTCCTGATCCGGATTAGTAGCTAGAATTTTTAACTGATCGCCAGCAATCTGTAATCGAACACCACGGAATTTCTCATTACACAAAATAGCAGCGCGCTGGAGTGAAGACTTAAGTTCTTCACGGCCCGTCACCAAAATACGGTCACCACCTTTAGGCAGTACACGCTCATAGTCAGGGAAGCGACCATCGATTAATTTCGAGGTAAACGTGACCGCGCCAACGGTCACACGAAGATGATTGCTGCCCAAAGTCAGTGTGACCTCCGAATCATCATCGGAAAGCAAGCGCGCAAGCTCTTGAATACCTTTTCTGGGCACAATAACTTGAGTTTTTTCAGATACTTGACCAGAAATCGGTCCGTCGCAGAGGGCCAAACGATGGCCATCGGTAGCGACCACACGCAAACGTCCTTCTGTAACTTCAAACAACATGCCGTTCAGGTAATAACGCACATCTTGCTGGGCCATGGCAAAAGACGTCTTATCGATCAGGCGCTTAAGCGACTTTTGCGACAGCGTCATGGTTAACGAGCCTGACAGGGTGTCGTCCAAATTTGGGAAGTCATTGGCTGGCAAGGTGGAAAGGGTGTAGCGACTCTTTCCAGATCTGAGCAACAGGCGCGCACCATCCAAGGAGAGCTCTACAGTCGCTGTGGAGGGCAGGGCACGGCAAATATCTAACAATTTGCGACAAGGCACTGTAATGCGGCCATCACTAGCGTCGGAAGTCAGCTCATGGCGAGCAACCAATTCCACTTCAAGATCGGTACCTGTCATAGCCAACTGACCAGACTCAACTACCATCAAGACATTGGAAAGCACTTGCAGGGTTTGTCTTTTTTCAACAACGCCTGAAACTTGTTGCAGGGGTTTAAGTAACTGATCACGTGTCATCGACAATTTCATCGTCATTTTCCTAAATCAAGCCTGCAGCAGGCGTAGCAAATTGTTGTAATCTTCGTCGAATTGAGGCTCTTCTGCTCTCAACTCGCGTACTTTTTCACATGCATGAATCACGGTACTGTGATCCCGACCATCAAAAGCCAACCCAATTTCAGGGTAACTGTTCTGTGTTAGTTCACGCGAAAGCGCCATCGCCATTTGACGCGGTCTAGCAAAACCGCGATTGCGCTTTTTACCCGTCAGCTCACGCAAGTTGATTCGATAGTACTCAGCAACCACACGCTGGATATTGTCGATATTAAACTGCCTAGCGCGCACAAGCAGCAGGTCACGCAGCGCTTCTTTAACTAAATCTAAAGTGACGGGTAGTCCACGAAAACGAGCTGTGGCGATGACCTTATTCAAGGCTCCCTCAAGCTCTCGCACATTACCCTGAACATGCTCAGCAATAAAATGGGCTGACTCAACGGGCAGGCCCATACCAATGGAGCCTGATTTTTTCAGCAGAATCGCTACACGGGTTTCTTTATCCGGCGGATCCACTTGTATAGATAAGCCCCAAGAAAATCTGGATTTGAGGCGATCATCCATATTATTGATTTCTTTAGGAATTCTATCAGAGGTCATGATGATCTGACGTGATTCCTGAAGCAATGAATTGAAGGTATGAAAAAACTCGTCCTGCGTACTTTCCTTCTTAGCAAAAAATTGGATGTCATCAATCAAAAGCGCATCTAGCGAGCGATACAGACGCTTGAAGTCATTCATCATATTGCGCTGCAAAGCGGTGATGAAATCCCCCACAAACCGCTCTGATGTTAAGTACATGACACGAGCTGAAGGGTTACGTCGCAAAATCTCGTTACCAACAGCATGCATTAAATGCGTTTTACCAAGACCAGTAGGGCCATAGATAAACAAAGGATTGGAATGCGGTGCGCCAGGGTTATCAGCGGCCTGCAAACAGCCTGCATGGGCTAACTGAGCACCCTTACCGGCAACAAAGTTGTCAAAGGTAAATAACGGATTCAGGCTACTCGCAGGACGCGGTAGTGGCTCAACCACAGGCTTAACCGCAGCGGAAGCTGATGCCCCTGAACTCGTCGTCGGGCGCGTCATAACGTTAGAAGCAGCGCGATCGCCTCGGCTACCTACGCGAATCGACACTGACTCAATGCGGCCCGAACTGATATCCAGCACGAGCGCCTGGATACGTGCCAAAAACTTATCTTGAATGTGTTTAACAAAAAAAGGGTTAGGTGCAAGTAGAACAAGACTGTCTGGAGACTCGTCCACCTGTAAGGGACGGATCCACATTTGGAAAAGATTAGACTGAAACTCACTTTCTAAAACAGAAAGCACTTGACCCCAAACACTGACTGACATCTAAAATTATCCACAAGTTAAAGTGAGCGCTTATAAGCATCGTAGGGTAGCATGAGAATAATTATCCACAAGCTAAACCTTGCTGTAGATAAGATTGGTGATAACCAAGACAGCGAGCACAGTCAAAGATGTTAAAAAGTCCACACAATGAATTCATCCACATTTCTACACAGGGTTAAAGACGTCATACAAGGGCATAAAAAGACAACTTTTTAAAATTATATGTAATTGTTTTTATTGAAAATAAATGACTTATCAACAAAAACAGTGGCAACCTATAACCATAACCAAAGCTCTTAAAATCTAAATATCTTTATATAAGAAGGTTGATCAACACGATCTGTTCATAAGTTTCACAACGATCAACAACTTAACTCGCTAAGATGTTTGACAAGGAGTACCGAAACGCCTAATATCTCGCACCTTTCCGCCCAGTCGGGCTTGAACAGATCGGATCACAGATCATGAAGCGTACTTTCCAACCAAGCACTATCAAACAAAAGCGTACTCACGGTTTTCGTGCACGCATGGCCACCAAAAACGGTCGCGCCGTTCTCGCACGTCGTCGTGCTAAAGGTCGCAAGCGTCTGACTGTCTGAGGCATTCCAGTCTGAGATCGTGACCGAACAGCGTTTTCCACCGACTGCTAGACTGCTAACACCAGCAGACTTCAAAGCGGTAATGGACAACGCTGTTTTCAAATCAAATCTCAATCAACTTTTATTGCTCGCAATACCTTCCACGACTCAACGATCACGCATCGGGTTCGTTATAGCGCGCAAGAAAGTAAAACGTGCCCTCGATAGAAATCGAATTAAGCGCGTGTGTCGAGATCACTTCAGACATCATCAAGCCGATTTTCCTGCGCTTGACATCGTCTACCTTGCCAGACAAAACCTCCAAACTCTCGACAATGCAGCCCTACGCACATTGCTCGACGAGGGCTTTCGTCAACTAAAAAGAAAAGCCGAAAAACAGTTAAAGGTGGCAACGTGAAGTGGCCTTTTATCGCGCTGATTAAGTTTTATCGATATTTCATCAGTCCTTTACTACCACCTCGATGCCGTTTCGAACCCTCATGTTCAAACTATGCGCTTCAAGCGTTTCAGCAATGGCCCTGGTGGAAAGCAATTTATTTAACGATACATCGCCTTGGAAGGTGTCACCCAGGGTGCTCAGGTGGGTATGATCCCGTACCTGAAAATCCTTCATCACTTCGGCAGGAACCGTAAAAATGGAAATCCGTCGCACACTGATCTTGGTCGCCTTAGCGATCGTCAGTTATTTTCTTTTTTTAAGCTGGCAGCGCGATTACGCCGTTCCTACGTCTAGCGCTGCTTCAAGCTCAATGAGCAGCAGTCTCAATGCGCCGGCTCCAACGGTAACGAATGAAATTCCAACGGCTACAGCGCCTGCAACCACGGACGTGCCAGTTGCCACAGTTCCGGTTGTCGCCCCAGTTGTTTCGGTTGATACACCGGAGCAAACGTCCACCAATACATCAGCAATTAACGTAAAAACCGATGTGTTGAACTTACGGATTGATTTGAAGGGTGGCGACATCACTCAGGTAGCCTTACCTAAATACACCAAAAAGGTAGACAGCACAGATGCGTTGATACTTTTAGATCAAAGCCCTGAAAGAACATACATTGCGCAAAGCGGTTTGATTAGCGTGGCAGGTCAACCGGGCGGTTTAGATGACCAGGCCGGTGGTCGACCCGTATATAAAGCAACGCAAACCGAGTTTTCACTTCCAGACGGTCAAGAGGTTCTGGAAGTTGCGTTAACCACGACCAATCAAGCAGGCGTTACTGTTCAGAAGATTTTCGAATTTAAACGTGGCGAATACCAAGTCAATGTTCGTTATGTGGTGAAAAACGAAGGTACTCAACCTTGGACAGGCCTTATGTTTGGCCAGCTGAAGCGTGACAACAGTACGGATCCCAGTGCTGATACTCACTCCTTCGGCATGGTGACCTTCCTTGGTGGTGCTTGGTGGACCCCAGAGAAAACTTACAACAAAGTCTCTCTAGATAGCTTTGCTAAAGAACCCTTGAACACCACGGTGACCGGTGGTTGGGTTGCTTTAGTTCAGCATTATTTTGTTGCCGCATGGGTTCCTAACGCGAAAACACAAAATGTGGTGTCTACTCGTGTTTCCTCCAATGGCAGTGAAAATTTTATTGGCTTTACCTCACCAGCGATTGTGGTTAATCCAGGCGCCACTGGCGTAACCGAAGCAAAACTCTACGCTGGTCCTAAAATCCAAGATAAGTTGAAAGATCTTTCCCCAGGCTTGGAACTGACAGTGGACTACGGTTGGTTATGGCCTATTGCTCAGTTCTTGTTTTGGTTACTGAAGTCAATTCATGGCTTCTTAGGCAACTGGGGTTGGTCAATTGTTGTCCTCACGATTGTTGTAAAGGCCGCGTTCTATCATCTGTCCGCCACAAGCTATCGCTCAATGGCCAACATGCGTCGAGTGATGCCAGAAATGGCGCGTATGAAAGAACAATTTGGCAATGACAGAGCCAAACTGTCTCAAGCGATGATGGAGCTGTACAAAAAGGAAAAAATTAATCCGTTGGGTGGCTGCTTACCCATCTTGGTACAAATGCCTGTGTTTATTGCCTTGTACTGGACCTTGATGGAGTCTGTAGAGCTTCGTCATGCTGGTTGGATTTTGTGGATTAAGGATCTTTCACTGCTCGATCCGTACTACATTTTGCCATTGCTGATGGGTGTCACGATGTACATTCAGCAATCGCTAAATCCTGCGCCAACAGATCCTACGCAGGCAAAAATGATGAAGTTTATGCCGGTCATTTTCACGGTGTTCTTCCTCTGGTTCCCAGCGGGCTTGGTGCTGTACTGGCTTTCAAACAACGTGTTGTCGATTGCGCAGCAATGGGCAATTACGCGTCAAATTGAAAAAGCTGCAGCTAAGTCTAAGTAATCAGACTGGCGGACTATGGATACGATAGCCGCCATTGCAACGCCGCCCGGAAAAGGCGGCGTTGGCATCGTTCGTATTTCCGGGCCGAAAGCGCCAGAAATTGCAGCCAAACTGACACATAGTCTGAACTGGCCTATTTCCCCCCGTAACGCCATTTTCACCACTTTCAACAATCTTGAAGGCGAGCGCGTAGATCAAGGCATTTTGCTTTACTTCGCCGCACCACATTCCTTTACCGGTGAAAACGTTGTTGAGTTTCAGGCACATGGTGGCCCCATTGTGTTGGAATGGATTCTGCAATCCGCCGTTTCAGCGGGAGCACGACTGGCTAGACCGGGTGAGTTTTCTGAGCAAGCGTTTTTAAACGACAAAATGGATTTGGCGCAGATTGAGGCGGTTGCCGATCTTATTTCAGCGGCCAGTGAACAAGCGGCTCGTTCAGCGCTGATGTCCTTACAAGGGGTGTTTTCAGCGCGTATTGATGAACTACTGGAAAGCCTCATTTTGTTGCGTTTGCACATTGAAGCTGCAATTGATTTTCCGGAAGAAGAAATCGACTTTCTGGCTGATGGGGTTTTGCTAAAGCAACTTGTGGCGTTGATGGCTCAACTTGAAGTAGTGCTTAAAACGGCCGAACAAGGCGTAATACAGCAGGAAGGTATGCGTGTGGTTATTGCTGGCTTACCTAATGCGGGTAAATCCAGTTTATTAAATGCTTTAGCAGGCGAAGAAATTGCCATTGTGACGGACATCGCCGGCACAACACGCGATGTGTTAAGAGAGCAAATTCAAATCGATGGCATGCCATTACACGTTATTGATACCGCAGGCTTGCGCGAAAGTCCCGATGTAGTTGAGCGTGAAGGTATACGCCGTGCATTAGTCGAAATTGAGAAAGCCGATCAGGTTTTATTTGTTTGGGACTGCAGCCGTGAAGACAGTGATCCCATCTCCCAGCTCAAGCAATTTTTCCCTCACTGCCCTGAACGACTCACTCTAATTGCTAATAAGTGTGATGCCAGCGCTTGGCTTCCGGGTAAAAGGGCGTATGAACTACATGGCCAAAACCATCCACTCATAGTAGTTTCTGCACGAGAAGGTGATGGCTTAATCGAACTTAAGCAGCACTTGAAACAACTCATGGGCTATGAAGCAGAAGGCACGGGTCAATTTTCAGCCAGACGGCGACATGTGGATGCCCTGAAACGCGCTCAGCAAGCCTTAGAAAATGCCGAAACAATGCTCAGATTGCACAGAGCAGGAGAGCTTGCTGCCGAGGATTTACGTATCTCGCAACAGTGTTTATCGGAGATCACTGGCGCGTTTAGCTCGGATGATCTGTTGGGCAGAATCTTTTCCTCGTTTTGCATCGGTAAGTAACTCAATTTTCCACTCATCGGATTTTTAATAGAGAAATTCGACTAGAAATTGACCATATCTTTAATTGGTACTATAGTACAAGTTGTGAGCCTGACCCAACCGGACTAGACTTAAAAAAAGGCTCAAGCAGGAGCAATAATGAACAAAAAGCAGCTAGGTATTGGCGCACTCGTTGTGGTCGCAGTCTTGGGGGTTTTTCAGGTAGCTACATTGCCACCTAAACCGTTTGAGATTCCTGCGGTTCCAGAAACCATTCCGCTTCCTAAGCCTCCGGCACTAACGGCCTACGATATGCCTACGGGTAACGTGCCCGTGAGTAACGAGCCCTATTTTTCAACGTTCCGTAGTGTTTCTCTCGAAGACTTATCCGAGCGAAATCTAAACACGGGCGTTTACTCTGGTACTCCTTACTGGAAACAGCGCGAACAATGGTTTAAGGATCATTTTTACGACACCTTAGCCTCACGCAAAGTGTGGAAGGATGGAACATCCCCAGATACCCACAAGCGGGGAGACCCCGTTACGTGGACATCAGAACCTATTCCGCAATACGTTCCACCGCCCTGCACCGAAGCACAGCCAACCGGCTATGACGCTGAAGGCTGCCGTTATGTATTGCAGCTCTTTAAAGACGTTGAAGCGAAAGATCCTGCAAAAGCTACGGCATTACGTGAACAAGTCCGCCGAGGACGTGATGTTTGGTTCAAAGGCACCTTTGGCAATCAAGATGAAAATTACCTGCTGCAATCGCGTGTGGTTGGTAAGGAAAATATGAACTACCCATGGCTGGATACGCGCACACGGCCGTATCGCTTTAGCAAATGGGGTTTGATCAATGACCCGGACTGTGTTCAAGGCGATGCTTCCACAAACTGGTACGACAAGTGCCAAGATCCGCATTCCTCTGGCGTTCTCGGTTACCGTAAATATTATGCGGATCCCATCAAAGATACGTCAGGCAAGGTTATTTATGACCCTAAGACAGCGCCGTATGATGTCAATGAAATTAAGCAAAATAAGCGCTTTGTTATCGGACACCCTTGTGTTCAGTGTCACGTAGGCTTTGATCCGACAAACGCGCCAAAAAACCCGAATCAACCAACGTGGGCTAACTTGAATGCCACGATAGGCAACCAACACATCGTACAGCCTGATGCCTTTTTCCATGGCGCCCCAACAAATAGTCCTGCGCGTCAAATCTTGAAAGGTGGACGCTTAGGCACGATTGATACTTCGTTGGTTGCCTCGGACTGGATGCACAACCCAGGCACGCAGAACAACATCATGGACTTCCATAACAAGCGGATGTTCTCGCATGAGATGAAGGATCCAGTAACAGGAAAAATCAGCACAGCAAATACGCGTCATGTCTTGAAGGGCGGTGAAGACAGCGTGGGCGAGCATTTAGCGCTGATTCGAGTTTACGTGAACATCGGTATGTGTACGGAAGAGTGCTGGACGCCGAACTTCCCATATCCAGGCCGTCTCATTGGTCGTGGAACAAAGCAAAGCCCAATGCGAATCATGCAGTGCGCCGCACAGTGCGATCCTTGGAACTATGCTGATGCGAAGATGGAGGACTTAACAGCTTTCCTCATCACTGGCGGTCCAACTTACGTTATGGCAGCAAAGGATTCGACAGGCGCCGGTAGTCAATTTGTAGACACCAAAGTCGTACCAAAAGGTCGTCAGGTATTTGCTCGTGAATGTGCCGCTTGCCACAGTACCTTGATGGCGCCGGAAAACATTCGTAACGATAAAAATGCGCTGGGCAAGTTCTACGAAGGCCATATCTTCGGTAAAGAAGACTATTGGACGTTTGAGTACAGCGAAGCTGAGCGCAAAGATCCAAAGTTCATCGCACGCTTTATGGCGAAGGATGCAAAGGGCCAGCTTCGTCCTAAGCAATTCGCCGAAAAGGGAATTTTTGGTCAAGACTGGTTAGGCAATGACGAGCGCGTGCCGTTCAATATTGTCGGAACGAACATGTGCCGTGCGCTGCACAATAACCACAACCAGGGTCATATCTGGGAAGAGTTCTCTTCAGAAACTTACAAGAAAACGCCTTCTCCCGGCTCAATACCTAATGTCTTGAATCGCATGATTCCGTTTATTGGCGGCACGAAACTGGGCGAGCGTAAAGTAGAGGGCGGTCCTGGCTATCTGCGCAATATCTCCCTGCTATCGGTTTGGGCTACCGCCCCTTTCCTGCATAACAATGCCGTAGGGGAAGTAACTTACTTGCCAGACGGATCGCCGGATTACACGGTGGCGGGTCGTATTAAGCAGTTTGAAATGGCCTATGACGAGTTGATGATGTCGGATAACCCAAAAGACGCCGTCCATCGCCCACAGAAGACGCTGAAAACGACGGAAGATATGCATGTCACGCCACGGGAAGATATGCAGGGCTATCCTAAGATTCCGGTGAAGAAAGGGACGCCCGTTGCGAATTTCGCATCGCAGAATCCACATAACCCATTGTTTATGGGCTGTGACGATCCCGTGGAAAACAAGGGTCACCAATTTGGCGTGAGTTTGTCGAAAGAAGACAAATACGCTCTACGTGAATTTTTGAAAATGATGTGATCTAGCTGAGCTGTCAAAGGCCGCCTGCGGGCGGCCTTTGTCGTGGAGGGCAGGGTGCGTATAACCAAAAAAATCGGGCTAAGCCTGATGGTATCGATCATCGCTTTAGCGATGGTGCTGTGGTTAAAGCCTCAGCATAGCGACGCCGAAATTAGCCAATTAGCCGCGTCGACGACATCCAAAAAGTCGGGGCTCTATGATCAACTAGTGCCGGCCTCAGACTTACCACCGGCCGGAACACGCTCGTTGTTCGACCACCTAATGGCACAAAATGATGGCTTGCCCTATCCGTTTGAAAAGCTCGTAAAACTGATTCAAGACCAAGACCCCAAAGCGGAGGATCCGATTTCCGTCATGATTCCGCACGGAAGATCTTTGCTGAAGGCGCAAGCCAATGAGCAGCATCCTCGGGTATTGATTGCGGCGGACTTTCAAGGCGAGAACAAGGCCAATAGCTTAGGGGCAACACCGCGGGGCCAGCTCTTTCTTGGATTTGTTGAGCAAGCCAATGAAATTGAAGTTTTAAGTTTCAACGAAGCGGCGGGGCGATTTGAGTTCCAGCTCGTGCAAAACTATTGCAAGGGCTGTGTGCCGCGGATCGTGTATGCCCGGCGAGAGATCTGCACCACCTGCCATCAAGGCGGCGGACCCATTTTCCCGCAGCGTCCGTGGAATGAAACCAATGGCCAGGCGGAAACAGCCGCCGCGATTCAGGCAGCTCGTGTTGGTGCGGTTAACTACATGGGCCTAACCATTAAGCAGCCCTTGTCTTCACCCGAGCGTTTTGACCAGCTCACGGATTTGGGTAATTTCTTTAACGTCACGCAAAAGCTTTGGTTAGACGGCTGTGGCGTGAAAGGCAATGATTGCCGTCGCTTAATGCTGAAGTTGGCCCTGCGCTATGCCGATAGTCCTGGTAGCTTCGACGTGAACTCAGTGGACGCTAAACAACTGCTGAAGCTGCAAGCCCAGACCTTCCCGACTCAGGGCATTTCGGTGCCCGAATCCGACTTATTCAATCGAGACCCAATGGCAGAGAAACAGGGTTTAAAAGGATGGTGGCGGAGCCTGTGGACTCGTGACATTAAGTTCGGAGAAGGCGCTAAAGATAACGAAGACTTATCCGCTTTTGACCAACTGCCAAAGCTGCCCGTGCGATTAGATCCGCTGACATTAAGACCGCCCAAGCAAATCATAAAAAGTAATGAACTGGCGGGCGTCTATGGCCTAGCGAGTTATTTCAGTGAGGCGGATTTAGCCAGCCTGGGTGCGGTTACTGGCTTTAATGGGGCGACGCTCGAGCGTAAAGTGGATGTACTGCCTAGCGCGCTGTTCGATGCCAAGCCCTTTGTTCGCGTAAACATGATGCGAGCGTTGTTAGGCCAACCAACTAACTATTGTTGCTTGGACACCACGGAGATGTCGCCGCCTGTAGCCACTGGCGTTCCGCCCTTAGCCATTAAGAAGCACCCCGCGTTAAAGCCCTATGAGGAATACTGCTTTGCCTGTCATCGGGGCAATCCGGCGAAACGCTTGAACTTTATGGCAGGTGCAACGGAAGATGAAGTGCTGGCGAATATACAAAATAAGGTAGAAATTCGTGAGGCTTTAGATTGGAGTCGCTACGCCGGGACGGAGAAAGCCAGCAAGCTGATGCCGCCCGAAGATTCTGTGCAGTATCAGGCCATGAAAGAGGCTGTAACAAAAGATGCTGCAGTGCTGACTCGAATGCGCGATGTTGTGCCCAACTTATTCGGGTTTTAATACTGAGAAAAATTATGACGGCAGTAAATCTTAAAAAAATGACCGCCGTTGTGGGGCTAGTCGGTGCCATGTTGCCGGGGCTAGCACAAGCCACACCAACCTTGGCACGGGCGTATAAAAGCGAGTATGGCTATATGCCATCCTGTAATGCCTGTCATAGCCAGGGCGGCGGGTCGACACTTAATACTTACGGCAAGTCGTTTAAAGCAGCCGGTAAAAACCTCGCGGCGTTTAGCAAAATTGCGGACCAAGATAGCGATGGGGATGGCGTCCCGAATAGCGCCGAGTCTGCGGCTAAATCCAATCCGTCCGATAAGCTATCGACGCCATCCAAGCCAGGCAACTGGCTGGATATGGCCAGCTTGATTCCTCGCGAAGTCCGAGCAAAATTTCCCAAAGTCCTGACGTGGCTGCCCAAAGATGCCCTGTTAACCAGTGCCGACATCGCCGCCGCAAAAGCACTGGGCGCCACGCTCAAGGCCAGTGACGAAAACACCATCTACATTCCCTTGGAAAACCAACGTCCAGCAGGTACGGCGCTTATTTTTCCGGCAAGCTATCAGGGCAAGACCTTTTTTTTGCTGATGACCACGGACCGAATGCTGTCTATTTCTTCGGTGTCGGTACTTCATGCCGATGCCATGCCTAGCGCTAAATCCAGCAAAATTTTTAGCAGCTTTGTCGGCAAAACCGTACAAACGCTACCGGTGTCAAATGCCAGCACCTTAGACGGAGCCATTTCCATGGCCGTGAAGCAGGCGAGTGCACTGCTCTATGTGCGGCTCAAAGGAGCATAGTTGTGTCCGAGAAATTTGATTTTTTCAGCGATGCCCCGGTGGTAGATCCCGCCATAGTGCAAGTTGCGGCTGAGCCATCCGCGTGGCTGACATTGGGCGGGCCGATTGGCTTAGTGTTTTTCTTTCTGTTGATTTGCTTCTTATTGCGTTGGTTTATTCCTTTTCGCGATACCCCGTTGCACTTCAATCTCAGAGACTTACCCGTAGCGGCACAGCGGGGCATTGGTTTATCCACGATACTTTTTGGAATCGCTTTCTTTTTTGGTTTAGCAGAGGTGCATTACCAGCTGGGCGTACACGGAAGTACAGACGCGTATTTTGAAAACATGACGCAAGGCAAGTTGATTGCCTTTACTCATGCGCATCTGTTTGGCTTTACCACGGCGTTTTTTATTATCGGTATTCCGTTTTCCATGCACTTTCACCGCGTACAAACGTATCAGTGGGTGTTTCCTGCGGGCTTGGCTGCCGCACTCACCGATATCATTTCATGGTGGGGCATTAAGTACATTTCACCCAACTTCGACTACGTCACCATGTTTTGTGGCGCCGTTTATGGTGGGGCTTACTTGTGGATGCTGATCGGCATTATCCGCATTATTTTCTTCCCGAATCTTCGCTGGTTTCCGGACGATATAAACGAAGGCCGCGGATAAGAGGCGTCAGTGTTAACATAGCGCCTCGTTTTTAGGGGTCTATGTGCCGTGTCATCGAAATTACCGCTGTTTAACAAGCTCGCCATTTTGCCTGAGTTGCTCACCACGCTGAGCGAACTGGGCTATGAGCACATGACCCCTGTACAGGCTGAAACCCTGCCTTCGTTGCTGGCTGGCCGCGATGTCATCGCGCAGGCCATGACCGGTAGCGGCAAGACCGCCGCCTTTGGTATTTCGCTGTTAAACCGATTGGTGGTGCGTGACTTTACGCCGCAAGCACTGGTGCTTTGCCCTACGCGTGAGCTCGCCGATCAGGTCACCAAAGCCCTGCGTCAATATGCGCGTGGCTTTGGCAATATTAAAATGCTGACGCTCTGCGGCGGCATGGCCATGGGCCCGCAGCTGAATTCCTTAGAGTTCGGCGCACAAGTCATTGTGGGCACACCTGGCCGTGTTCTTAAGCACCTTAAGCAAGGCTCTTTGTCTTTAACCGGGCTGAAAACACTGGTGCTGGATGAGGCCGACCGCATGCTCGATATGGGCTTTCATGCCAGCATGGTTGAAGTCTTAGAGTTTGTGCCTGTCAAACGGCAGACCCTGTTGTTCTCGGCGACGTATAGCGAAGAAGTACGCGCTTTGAGTGGCCGCTTTCAAAGCAATCCGGTGGAAGTCACCGTCGTTTCCGAAGCAGCCGTTTCGCCTATTGAACAAGTGTTTTTTGAGGTCGATCCAAAGGCGCGTGTGGCCGCGGTCATGGCGTTGCTACGACGCTATCAGCCGGAGTCTGCCGTGCTCTTTTGTAACACCAAGCAGCGCTGTGAAGAGGTACTGACGGCACTGCGCGAGCAGGGCTTCCCCGTTTCGGCGCTGCATGGCGATTTGGATCAGCGCGATCGTGATTTAGTGTTGGTGCAGTTTGCGAACCGGAGTCGTCCGCTGTTGGTGGCTACGGACGTGGCCGCGCGCGGTCTTGATGTGAAGGATTTGGCCGCAGTGATTAACGTGGAAATGGCTTTTGACCCCGAAACGCACGTACATCGCATCGGCCGTACGGGTCGCGCGGGTCAAACCGGATTGGCATTGAGCTTGTGTGTGCCTGCGGAGTCGCATCGCACCTTAGCCATCGCCGAATACCAAGACATCACGCCGATTTGGCAGGATTTGCCGACGATTAATGTGTTGTCGAAAATCCCGGCGCCGCGCCGCGTTACCTTGCAAATCAACGGCGGTCGTAAAGATAAGTTGCGCCCAGGTGATGTCTTGGGCGCGTTAACTGGCGAGGGCGGTGTGCCCGGCGCAAACGTGGGCAAGATTGATATTTTCGATCTCCACACCTATGTGGCCGTGGATCGCGAAGTGGCGCCTGCGGCGTTGCGACGTCTTGCTGAGGCGGGCGTGAAGGGCCGCAATTTTAAAGCCCGCGTGCTGGCGTAAAGGCGGTCATCATGGCGCTTAAATCAACGGTCTATAAAGTCCAGCTGAATGTGGCGGACATGGATCGTGACTACTATGCCGATCACGTGTTGACCATGGCCTGCCACCCTTCGGAAACCGAGGAGCGGCTGATGGTTCGGCTACTGACGTTTGCCCTGTTTGCCAGTGATGACATGCAGTTTACCCGTGGCCTAAGCAGTGAAGACGAGCCTGATCTTTGGCAGAAAGACCTGACTGGCGAAGTAAAGCACTGGATTATTCTGGGCATGCCCGACGAAACGCGCATTCGTAAAGGCTGCAATCGTGCCGAGCGCTGCACTGTAGTGACCTATGGTGATCGTGCGCCGCCAATCTGGTGGGAAAAATTACGCTCCAGCGTTCAACGATTTGAAAATCTCACGGTGTTGCATCTGCCCGAAGCGGTCACGATGGACTTAGCGAGCTCTGCGTCTCGCGGTTTGGATTGGCAAGTCACCATTCAAGATGGTACGACGTGGATTAGTGTGGATGGTCGTCAAATTGAAGTACGCCCCAGTCAGTGGCGCTAGCCTGAGCCCGCGAGCCATCGTTGTCGCTCCTTGGCTACTGGCGGTGGCACTGGCCTTCGGCATTGGCTCTGCGCAAGCCGAGCGTTGGGTGACCTATGTCATCGACTCAGACTCAACGCGTATCGGATTTCATTGGACCTATATGGGCATGCTGAGTCCGCGAGGCCAGTTTAGCCAAGCCACCGGCACCATTCTCTGCGACTTGGATCAGCCAGAGGCGGCGAAAGTGGATGTGCGCATTCCGGTGGCGACCTTGAAGACCTTTATGCCGGTGATTGACCGCACCTTACTCGGAACAGGCGATTACTTTCAGCCGGATAAGTTTCCGTATATGCATTTTCGTAGTACTGAAATGATGCATTTGAAGAAGGACACGCGAGAATTTAGTTTGATCGGCGAGTTAACGGTCAATGGCATCACGCGGCCGGTCGTGCTGAGTGCAAAGGTGGCACACAACGGTCAGGGCAATCCACTAAGTTCCGGCGCCCTAACGGCGACAAGTCGTTTTCGTCGCAGCGATTTTGGCATGAACAAAATGCTGGGCATTGTTGGCGATGAAATGCAGATTGTTTTGCAGGTAAAAGCGCGAGAAGCAAAAGCCCAGTTTGCAGCGCCCTAAGCGCCAAGGCGCTTAAAATTTGTACTGGCGAGGCCTGGAGCGTCGCCCTATAATCGCGTCCCTTTTTCTTGGCCTTCGGGTCGCCGCTTGGCCTTGCGCCGGCTCACGTTGAGTGGATACCGCCATGCATTATCCCAAGACTTACGATGTCATCGTTATCGGTGGTGGCCACGCCGGCACCGAAGCAGCCTTGGCCGCGGCACGCATGGGTTGTCAAACCTTGCTGCTCACCCACAACGTGGAAACGCTGGGGCAGATGAGCTGTAACCCGGCCATCGGCGGTATCGGCAAGTCGCATCTGGTGAAAGAAATTGATGCCCTTGGCGGCGCCATGGCGCTGGCCACCGACCGCGCCGGCATCCAATTCCGTGTGCTCAATGGCCGCAAGGGGCCCGCCGTGCGCGCCACGCGAGCCCAGGCTGATCGAGCGCTGTACAAGGCGGCGATTCGTTCCGTGCTGGAAAACCAGCCCAATCTCGACATCTTCCAGCAGGCCGCTGACGACTTGGTGGTCGAGGGCGACACCGTTAAGGGTGTGATCACACAAACCGGTATTCGCTTCACCACCAAAACCGTGGTACTGACCACCGGCACTTTCTTGGGCGGTACGATTCATATCGGCCTGGAAAATCATCGTGGTGGCCGTGCCGGCGATCCGCCATCGATTGCGCTGGCCAATCGTCTGCGCGAGTTGCCGCTGCGTGTTGGCCGCCTGAAGACCGGCACGCCGCCGCGCATCGACGCCAAGTCGGTGGATTTCTCGGTGATGCAGGCCCAGCCCGGCGACACGCCGTGCCCGGTCATGTCTTTCCTCGGAACGCGTGCCATGCACCCAGAGCAGGTCAACTGCTGGATCACCCACACCAACCTGCAAACGCACGACATCATTCGCAGTGGCCTTGACCGCTCGCCGATGTACACCGGCGTCATCGAGGGTGTGGGGCCGCGCTACTGCCCATCGATTGAAGACAAAATCCATCGCTTCGCCGACAAAGATTCGCATCAGGTCTTCATCGAGCCGGAAGGCCTGAGTACACACGAGCTCTACCCCAACGGTATTTCCACGAGCCTGCCGTTTGATATTCAAATGGCCTTGGTGCGCTCAATACGCGGCATGGAAAATGCGCACATCACGCGCCCCGGCTATGCCATTGAATACGATTATTTTGATCCGCGTGACCTCAAGCACACCTTAGAAACTCGCGTGATTCATAACTTGTTTTTCGCGGGCCAGATTAACGGCACCACGGGTTATGAAGAGGCTGGCGCGCAGGGCTTGCTCGCGGGCGTTAACGCGGGACTGCGTGCGCAGGACAAGCCGGGCTGGTACCCGACGCGTGATCAGGCCTATCTCGGGGTGTTGGTGGATGACCTCATCACGCTTGGGACGAAAGAGCCGTATCGCATGTTCACCTCGCGAGCCGAATATCGCCTGATGCTGCGTGAAGACAACGCGGACCAACGCTTGACCGAGCAGGGCCGTGCCTTGGGCTTGATGGACGATGTGCGCTGGGCTGCCTATTGCGCGAAACAGGAAGCCATTGAGCGCGAAAGTCAGCGTTTGAAAAGCGCTTGGTTGCATCCGGGCAGTACCGGAGCGCAGGCCTTTACGGCATTGACCGGCCAGGAATTGAATCGCGAAAGCAATCTCCATGATCTGCTCAAGCGCCCGCAAGTGACCTACGCGCAGTTGGCTGAATTAGTGCCAGACACGGGCGGCTTAGCCGATCCGGGTGCCATGGCCGTAGAAGCCGTGGAAATGCGTGAAGCGATCGGTGAGCAAATTGAAATTGCGGTGAAATACGCCGGTTATGTGGATCGCCAGAGTGATGAAGTGGCTCGTCTGCGTGCTCAAGAAGGCTTGGCTTTGCCGCTCGATTTTGACTACGACGCTGTGCAAGGCCTATCGAACGAAGTGCGCGCCAAGTTAAAGGCCGCCAGGCCGGAAACTTTGGCGCAAGCGGGTCGTATTCCGGGGATCACCCACGCCGCCGTATCACTGTTGTTAATTACGCTGAAAAAGCACGGGCGTGTGCGCACGCCCCAAACGGTCTAAGGGCGAACTATGGCGCAGCAACGGTTAGCGGCGGATTGGCCAAATGCAGCGGAAGCGCGTTTACGCGAAGGCATCCAAGCGATGGGCTTGGCGTTGGATGAGGCCGTGATTGCCCGCTTGATGACCTACCTCGTGGGGCTGGTGAAGTGGAATCAAGCCTTTAACCTGACCGCAATTCGTGATCCGCTGGTCATGGTCGATAAACATCTGCTCGATAGCCTCAGCGTGCTGCCCCTGATCAGTCGTGAGAGTCTGATTGATATTGGTACGGGTGCCGGCTTGCCAGGTTTTATTTTGGCGCTGGTGCATCCGGAGCAAGACATCACATTGCTGGATTCGAATGGCAAGAAAACGCGATTTCTGAAGCAAATGGCCGCCGACATGGGCATGCAGCGCGTAACGGTCGTGAACGCACGCTGTGAGGAGCATCAAGGCCAATATGCTCAAGTTTGCAGTCGCGCTTTCGCCAGTTTGGCCGACATGGTGAATGGCACCGCGCATCTTTTGACCCCTAATGGGCGCTGGTTAGCCATGAAAGGCCATGTGCCTCACGATGAAATAGCTGAGCTACCGGTGAACGCAGCACTCGAAAACACCCCCGCTTTGCGAGTACCCTTTGTCGCTGATGCTCGACACCTGATTGTGTTGCGGCCCGTGTCTTAAAAGTCCGACATCCATAGGTGATCGGCGGGGAAATACATGGATAAGATTTTTGCAGTCGCGAACCAGAAAGGCGGTGTCGGTAAAACCACCACCAGTGTCAATTTGGCCGCTTCGTTAGCCGCGACCTGTCGCCGGGTGCTTTTGGTGGATCTCGATCCCCAGGGCAACACCACGACAGGCTCAGGCATTAGCAAACACGATCTGACGCGCAGTGTTTATGATGTGTTGTTAGGCGAGGTCACCGCCGCTGAAGTCATTCAGGCATCGCCCGGTGGCTATGATTTGCTGCCGGCCAATGGCGACCTGACCGCGGCTGAAGTTGAGCTGTTAGATGTACCGCGAAAGGAGCAGCGCTTAAAAGAAGCGTTGGCTCCGCTTGTGGGCCGCTACGACAGCATCATCATCGACTGTGCGCCGTCTCTCAGCATGCTGACGTTGAACGGGCTTGTGGCCGCAGATGGCGTCATCATTCCTATGCAGTGTGAGTATTACGCCCTTGAAGGCTTGGCGGCACTGACAGAGACCATCAACCGCGTTGCTGAAACAGCTAACCCGAATCTGCATATCGCCGGCATTTTGCGCACCATGTTTGATCCACGTAATACCTTGGCCAATGATGTGTCGAAAGAGTTGATCAGCCATTTTGGTGATCGCGTATTGAACACGATTATTCCGCGCAATGTCCGTTTGGCCGAGGCGCCAGCGCATGGCGTGCCGGTATTGCAGTACGATAAAAGTTCACGCGGTGCTATGGCCTATTTAGCTTTAGCCTCGGAGCTATTGCGCCGACAAAAGCGCGCGTAATTCGCCCAGCCATCGATAGACGAGAACAATAACGCTATGTCGACCATTAAGAAGCGCGGGTTAGGCGGGAATCGTGGGCTCGATGCCTTGCTGGGCACCGTGCGTAAGGTTCAAGAAGAGGTCACTGCAGTTGCCGCTGGCTTGCCGCCAGAAGGTGAGCTGAAACTATTGCCCGTCGAATTTTTATCGCGTGGTCGTTATCAGCCCCGTCGGGATATGGACCCTGAAGCCCTGCAAGAGCTCGCCGACTCGATTAAGGCGCAGGGTATTTTGCAGCCGATTGTGGTGCGCGAAATTGGCGAGCAGCGCTACGAAATTATTGCCGGTGAGCGCCGTTGGCGTGCCGCACAACTCGCGCAGCTGGATAAAGTCCCTGCGCTGATCCGTGACTTCAGCGATGAAGCGGCAATTGCGCTGGCGCTGATCGAAAACATTCAGCGTGAAGACCTGAATCCGCTGGAAGAAGCCTTAGCCATGCAGCGCTTTGCTGAGGAGTTCAAGCTCACGCATCAAGAAGTCGCTGACGCCGTGGGCAAGTCGCGTGCAGCGGTGAGTAATTTGTTGCGTCTGCTCGGCTTGAACGAAGAAGTTAAGCGCTCACTCGCGCACGGCGATTTAGATATGGGCCATGCCCGCGCTTTGCTGGCGCTGACCTCGGCGCAGCAGTTGCTGGCGGCACGGCAAATTATTGATAAGGGCATGACAGTTCGTCAGGCAGAGTCCTTGGTTCGACAGCTGCTGGCGGAAAAACCTGCGGCGGGTGAGCGCAAACCTGATCCTAATGTGCGACAGCTGCAGGATCGTTTGTCCTCACAGTTGGGTGCTGTGGTGAAAATAGACTGCAACGCGAAAGGTAAAGGCCGTTTGGTCATTAGCTATAACTCGCTTGACGAGCTTGATGGCATTCTTGCGCACATTCAGTAAGCATTTCGGCGCTCTGCGAGCGGCTTGGCTGCTCACAGTGTCCTTACTGTTTCTTTCAACGACAGCCTACAGCAACGACACCGTTGGCGATGACTGGCGTCTTCAGCGACAAGAGCCGGCGCGCCAGATTCGTGTGTACTTGCACGACCGGCCCAATGGCCAATATCGCGATGTTTATGCCGTCACTACCATGAAAGGATCGACTCAACGCATTGAGGCGGTTCTCAGTGATGTCGCGGTTATGCCGCAGTGGGCCTCTCGCGTTAGCGAAGCTCGGTTGATCAAGCGTCAAGGCAATGTGGCGTGGATCTATATTCAATACAAACTGCCCTATCCCTTTAAGCCCCGCGAAGTGGTGGTGAAGTCGGAGCGTTTAGAAAGTAACGGTATTGTGACGATCCGCTCGCAAGCCGTTCCGGGCTATGTTCGCGAAACGGCAGGCAAAATTCGTATGCATTCGGTGCAAAGCAGCTGGCGTTTAACGCCGCAATCCAGCAATAACGTCAAAATCGAGCTCTGGGGTAGCGCAGAGCCGGGTGGCCTGATTCCTGCCGTGGTCTATAACTTCAATTTAGCCGATGACGCTTTGCAGACCTTGCGTCAGCTGAGAAGAATGTCGTTACGGGAAAAATATCAAGATAAAGCGCCTGCGCTGAAAGCAATCCACCAAATGTAGTGTTTAAGATGAAGCGACATTTTCCACACGGTACACGAGTCATGAAAAGTCTGTGTGAATTGGTTGCCCTTTAAGCGCACTGCCATCTATAATCCGCGCGCTTTCAAGGGTTTGTCGATAGACCAACCGCCGACAGCTAACCTAGTGAGCGCAGCATGAGTGTCAGCAAGCCGCAACCGCTGGTCGATTTCAAGCCAGCTAAGCTGCAGTTACGTTGGCAATGCCGGCTTTGGGCCGCGATTTTTCTAATCGCTTATTTGCTCGCCGGTAAACATGCGGCCTTATCTGCGCTAGCAGGGGCGGGCATCGCGGTGGTGGGTCAGGCGTATTTTGTGTTTCGCGCCTTTCGTCATGCCGGTGCAACATCTGCACAGCAGATTGTGAAAAATTTTTATCGGGGTGAGGCAGGTAAATTTGTATTAACCGCCTTACTCTTTGCCGCGGTGTTTATTGGCTTTGAAGAAGTCGATGCCCGCTGGCTATTCGCCAGTTTTGTTTTGGAGCAGCTGGTTGCTTGGATCGTGCCACTCACGATGCGTGCAACTCAGCCCTGATGGGTAAGAGACTAATGGCTGGAAATTCCACCGAGTACATCAAGCACCACTTAACCAACTTAACCTACGGGAATCACCCGGAGAATGGTTGGGGTTTTGCGCACACCGCTCAAGAAGCTGCCGAGATGGGTTTCAACGCGATTCATGTTGATACCATGGGCTGGTCGATTTTCCTCGGCCTAGTATTTTGCTTCCTGTTCCGTCTGGCTGCTGTACGAGCCACTTCGGGCGTACCAGGTGGCTTGCAGAATCTCGTCGAAGTCGTGGTTGATTTCGTACACACCAACGTCAAAGACACGTATCACGGCACATCCAAACTGATTGCGCCGTTGGCTCTGACCATTTTCGTCTGGATTTTCCTGATGAATTTGATGGACTTGGTGCCTGTCGATTTCTTGCCAGAAATTGCCAAAATCATTGGTGTTAGCGTCTTTGGCGCTGATCCGCATGCTGTTTTCTTCAAGGTCGTACCCACCACCGACGTGAACGCTACGCTAGGCATGGGTATCTCCGTTTTCATCTTGATCGTTGCCTACAGCATCCGCATGAAAGGTGTGGGTGGCTTCGCTAAGGAATTGACCTTCCAGCCGTTCAACACTATTTGGCTGGTTTGGTTCAACTTCCTGTTGGAAGGCGTGGCACTGATTGCTAAGCCAATTTCCTTGGCGCTGCGTCTCTTCGGCAACATGTATGCCGGTGAGTTGCTGTTCATCCTGATTGCTTTGCTGCCGTGGTATCTGCAGTGGACATTGTCCGTGCCTTGGGCGATCTTCCACATCCTGATTATTACGCTGCAGGCCTTCGTGTTCATGATGCTGACAATTGTCTACATGAGCATGGCGTCTGAGTCGCACGACCACTAAACCCTTTACACACACTGAAACCAACCCTGAAGAGGAAACTCAAATGGAACAAGTTATTGGCCTTAACCTGATCGCTGTTGCACTGTTGATCGGCCTGGGTGCTCTCGGCACTGCAATCGGCTTCGGCCTGCTCGGCGGTAAGTTCCTCGAAGGCACTGCCCGTCAACCAGAACTGGCTCCACAGCTGCAGGTGAAGATGTTCATCGTCGCCGGTCTGCTCGACGCCGTAACCATGATCGGTGTTGGTATCGGTCTGTTCCTGCTGTTCGCCAACCCGTTCATTCAGCAGTAATCGATCGCTCGCGATCGGTATGTTGCAGGCCGGCTTCCGGTCTGCTGAATGAATCTGGAATAGAGGTGATAGCGTGAACATCAACTTCACAATCGTGGGCCAAGCGATCTCTTTTGCGATCTTCGTTTGGTTCTGCATGAAGTTTGTGTGGCCACCCATCATGGCCGCCATGGCTGAGCGTCAGCAGAAGATTGCTGATGGTCTGAATGCCGCTGACAAGGCAAAGCAGGATCTGGAAGTTGCGCACGCGCAAGTTGCTCAGGAACTGCAAGCTGCCAAGCAGCAGGCTGCTGCGCTTATCGAGCAGGCTAACCGTCGTGCCTCGCAAGTCGGTGATGAAGTGAAGGCTCAGGCTGCGGCCGAAGCTGAGCGCATCCTCACTCAGGCTCGTGCGGATATCGAAACTGAAATGGCCAGCGCTCGTGATGTATTGCGTAAGCAAGTTGCGGCCTTAGCTGTTGCCGGTGCCGAGAAGATTCTGCAAGCCGAAGTAGATGCTGCAAAGCATGCCGGCATGTTGGATCAACTGGCTAGCCAGCTCAAATAAGAGGCTCAACAGACCATCATGGCTGAACTCACAACAGTAGCGCGACCCTACGCCAAAGCCGCTTTCGAGTATGCTCGTGGCGCGGGCGAGCTAGCCGGTTGGTCGTCCATGTTGGCACTCGCTGCCGCCGTGGTCGCCAATGCAGACTTCAATCAGTACATTTCGCGCCCGATGTTGAGCGCGGCTGAACAGGCGGAAGCCATGTTCAAGGTTTGTGGTGATCGTCTTGATGCCGCCGGCCGCAATTTCATCAGCAATGTTGCCAGCCACAAGCGCTTGGCCGCACTGCCGGCCATTAGCAGCCTTTTCGAAGGTCTGCGGGCTGAGGCCGAAGGCGCTGTAGATGTCACGGTGACGTCTGCATTCGCCTTAAGCGCCGAGCAGACTCAGCAATTGGGCCAGGTTCTGGCTCAAAAGCTGTCGCGCCAAGTGAATGTGACAAGCACGACCGATGCTAGCCTCATTGGTGGCACCATCATTCGTGCCGGTGACATGGTTATCGATGCCTCTGTACGAGGCCAGCTGGGCAAGCTTAACGCTGCCCTGAATACCTGATTATTCCTTCGAGGAAGAGAGCATCATGCAGCATCTGAATCCCTCCGAGATCAGCGAACTGATCAAGAGCCGCATCACGGATCTGAACGCCTCCGCTGAAGCGCGTAACGAAGGCACCATCGTCGGCGTATCCGACGGTATCGTGCGTATCCACGGTCTGGCCGACGTCATGTACGGCGAAATGATCGAGTTCGACGGCGGCGTCTTCGGCATGGCCCTCAACCTCGAGCGCGACTCCGTCGGTGCCGTGGTACTCGGCCCATACCAGACTCTGCAGGAAGGCGGCAAAGCCCGCTGCACCGGCCGTATTTTGGAAGTGCCAGTAGGTCCTGAGCTGCTCGGCCGCGTCGTTGACGCGCTGGGCAACCCCATCGACGGCAAAGGCCCGATCAACGCTAAAGAAACTGACGCCGTTGAAAAGGTTGCTCCAGGCGTTATTTGGCGTCAGTCCGTAGACCAGCCCGTACAGACTGGCTACAAGTCTGTCGACGCCATGATCCCCATCGGCCGTGGCCAGCGTGAGCTGATCATTGGCGACCGTCAGACCGGTAAAACCGCGCTGGCCATCGACGCCATCATTGCGCAGAAGAACTCGGGCATTAAGTGCGTCTACGTTGCTGTAGGCCAGAAGCAATCGACTATTGCTAACGTGGTTCGCAAGCTCGAAGAGTTTGGCGCCATGGCTTACACCACGGTTGTTGCTGCTGCTGCTGCTGACGCGCCATCCATGCAGTTCCTGGCTCCGTACTCCGGTTGCACCATGGGTGAATACTTCCGTGATCGTGGCGAAGACGCCCTGATCATTTACGACGATCTGTCCAAGCAGGCTGTGGCCTACCGTCAGATTTCGCTGTTGCTGCGCCGTCCGCCAGGTCGTGAAGCGTACCCAGGCGACGTGTTCTATCTCCACTCCCGTCTGCTGGAGCGTGCATCGCGCGTATCCGCTGAGTACGTTGAGAAGTTCACCAAGGGAGCCGTAACGGGCAAGACTGGCTCGCTCACCGCGCTGCCAATCATTGAAACGCAAGCCGGTGACGTATCCGCCTTCGTTCCAACCAACGTGATTTCGATCACCGACGGCCAGATCTTCTTGGAAACGTCGCTGTTCAACTCCGGTATCCGTCCTGCGGTTAACGCTGGTATTTCGGTATCGCGTGTGGGTGGTGCAGCGCAGACCAAGATCATCAAAAAGCTCTCCGGCGGTATTCGTACCTCGTTGGCTCAGTACCGTGAACTGGCCGCGTTTGCTCAGTTCGCTTCCGACCTCGATGAAGCGACCCGTAAGCAGCTGGAACTGGGTCAGCGTGTGACTGAGCTGATGAAGCAGAAGCAATTCGCACCGCTCAACATTGCCGACATGGCACTGTCGATTTTCGCGGTTAACGAAGGCTATCTGGGCGATGTTGCCGTGAACAAAGTGCTCGATTTCGAAGCCGCTTTGCACGCCTTCATGAACAGCGAGTACAAAGCGCTGATGGATAACATCAACGCCACCGCTAACTACGATGGCAAGATCGAAGCTGAGCTGCGCGCTGGCATCGAGAAGTTCAAAGCCACGCAGAGCTGGTAAGTACGATCCGGCCTAGCGTTCGCGCTGGGCCGGTGACTCAGGCAACGATTTGGTGAGGCTATGGCCAGCTTAAAAGAAATCCGTGTCAAGGTTGCGAGCATCAAGAGCACGCAGAAGATCACGAAAGCGATGCAGCTCGTGGCCGCCTCTAAGATGCGCAAAGCCCAGGAACGTATGGTCGCAGGTAAGCCCTACGCCCAAAAGATCCGTCAGGTGGTGGCTCACGTTGCTCACGCAACGCCCGAGTACAAACACGCCTATCTGATCGAGCGTCCAGTGAAGCGCGTTGGTTACATTGTGGTGTCGTCCGATCGTGGTCTTTGCGGCGGCCTGAACACCAACCTGTTCAAGCAGGTCGCACTTTCCGTTCGCGAGTTTCAGGCTCAGGGCGTTGAGGTCGAGTTCTGTTTGCTCGGGACTAAAGCCACCACGTTCTTCAAGAACTTCGGCGGCAAAGTGGTGGCAGCTAAAACCCATATGGGTGACAAGCCATCGCTGGAAGCATTGATTGGCGCCATTAAGGTCATGCTCGAACACTATGATGAAGGCAAAATTGATCGCCTTTACCTAGTGTCTAACGAGTTTGTTAACACCATGACGCAGAAGCCGACACTGCAGCAATTGCTGCCGTTGGCCACGTCCGGTGATGACGGCCTGAGTGAGCGTAGCTATAACTGGGACTACCTCTATGAGCCCGAAGCCAAGCCCATCCTCGATGCGCTCTTGCTTCGTTTCATTGAGTCACAGGTTTACCAAGGTGTGATCGAAAACGTAGCCTGTGAAATGGCTGCTCGTATGGTCGCCATGAAGGCGGCAACTGATAACGCCGGTGAACTGATCCGTAACCTCCAGCTCGTGTATAACAAGCTGCGTCAGGCTGCGATCACCCAGGAAATCTCGGAAATCGTCGGTGGTGCTGCGGCCGTTTAAGGTCGCGCATAACTAAAACAGTATTGCAGTTTGAGAGGATGAACCCATGAGCAGCGGTCGTATTGTCCAGATCATCGGCGCCGTTATTGACGTCGAATTCCCGCGCGATAGCGTGCCCAGAGTCTATGACGCGCTGAAAGTTGACGCGACATCGACCACCCTCGAAGTTCAGCAGCAGCTGGGCGACGGCATCGTGCGTACGATTGCCATGGGTTCCACCGAAGGCCTCAAGCGCGGTCTGACGGTTGGCAACTCCGGCGGTCCGATCAGCGTGCCAGTCGGTAAGGGCACGCTGGGTCGCATCATGAACGTTCTGGGTCAGCCAGAAGATGAAGCCGGCCCGGTTGAAACCGACGTCACTATGTCGATCCACCGCAAGGCTCCTAGCTACGACGAACAGTCGGGCGGTACTGAGCTGCTGGAAGTAGGCATTAAGGTTATCGATCTGCTCTGCCCATTCGCTAAGGGCGGTAAGGTCGGTCTCTTCGGTGGTGCTGGCGTCGGCAAGACCGTGAACATGATGGAACTCATCAACAACATTGCTAAGGCGCACAGCGGTTTGTCCGTGTTCGCCGGTGTGGGTGAGCGTACCCGTGAAGGCAATGACTTCTATCACGAAATGAAGGATTCGGGCGTTCTCGACAAGGTTGCGATGGTTTACGGCCAGATGAACGAGCCGCCCGGCAACCGTCTGCGCGTTGCGTTGACCGGTCTGACCATGGCGGAATACTTCCGTGATGAAAAGGACGAATCCGGCAAAGGCCGTGACGTTCTGCTCTTCGTAGACAACATCTACCGTTACACATTGGCCGGTACCGAAGTATCCGCGCTGCTCGGCCGTATGCCGTCAGCTGTGGGCTACCAGCCAACGCTGGCCGAGGAAATGGGCGTTCTGCAAGAGCGTATTACATCGACTAAGAACGGTTCGATCACCTCGATCCAAGCCGTTTACGTTCCTGCCGATGACTTGACTGACCCATCGCCAGCAACCACGTTCGCTCACTTGGACGCCACCGTTGTTCTGTCGCGTGATATCGCCTCGCTGGGTATCTACCCTGCAGTTGATCCACTCGACTCCACATCGCGTCAGCTCGACCCACTGGTTGTTGGCGAAGAGCATTACGCCGTTGCTCGTGGCGTGCAGAACGTGTTGCAGCGTTACAAGGAACTGAAGGACATCATCGCGATTCTGGGTATGGACGAGCTGTCGGAAGAAGACAAGCTGGTTGTGTACCGTGCGCGTAAGATCCAGCGCTTCTTGTCGCAGCCGTTCCACGTGGCCGAAGTCTTCACCGGTTCGCCAGGTAAGTATGTCTCGCTAAAAGAAACCATTCGTGGCTTCAAAGGCATTTTGGCCGGTGAGTTTGACTCGCTGCCAGAGCAGGCGTTCTACATGGTTGGCGGTATCGACGAAGCCATCGAAAAGGCGAAGAAGCTCTAAGCTTCCTCACCTTCAGGCTCAGGAGTAGAACATGGCGAACACGATTCACTGCGATATTGTCAGTGCCAAAGAATCGATCTACGCCGGCAACGCCAAGATGGTGGTGGCGCATGGTCAACTCGGTGACATCGGTGTCACCCCAGGCCATGCTCCGTTACTGACGCTGTTGTCGCCAGGCCCGGTACGTGTGTTGCTGGACGATGGCGAAGAGCTGATTTACTACGTCTCCGGTGGTGTGCTGGAAGTGCAGCCAACAATCGTTACGATTCTGGCGGATACCGCCGTACGCGCGGCAGATGTAGATGAAGCTGCAGCTCTTGAGGCTCGCCGTGCGGCAGCCGACGCGCTGACCAACCAGAAGGGTGAAATGGATACGTCGGTAGCCTTGGCATCCTTGGCAGAGTCCGCAGCTCAGCTGCGTACCTTGCAGGCTATGAAGAATCGCGCAGGTCGCGGCTAATCACTCGGCGTAAGCGGATGTGATCTAAAAAAGGGCAGCTTAGGCTGCCCTTTTGCTTTTTTCATGCTACAAAAAGCCTACCTGCTCATGGCCTAAGGAAGTCACATGAAAACCGTTGCGGAATTGTTGCAAAACAAGGGTAGCGCAAGCGTCTATACCATCGGCCCTGATCAAACCGTTCTTGAGGCCGTTGCCCTCATGGCAGAAAAGGGAATTGGCGCGTTACTCGTAACGGAGGGGTCGGATGTGGTCGGCATCATCACGGAGCGCGACTATGCGCGCAAAGTGGTTTTGTTGGAGCGATCCTCACAGGCAACACCCGTGGCCGACATCATGACTTCAGCGGTGATGTTCGTGCATCCCAGCCAAACCAGCTCTGAATGCATGACACTCATGACGGAAAAACGCTTGCGCCATTTACCCGTCATGGACAACGGAAAATTGCTGGGTCTTATTTCCATTGGTGACTTAGTGAAAGATGTTATTTCAGAACAAAAAGTCATGATTGATCAGCTTGAGCAATACATTCGCGGCGAATAGCGCGCCGTAACAGACACCCCCGACAAACTGGCCTGAATGCCTGTCTAGCTTGGTGTAAACTGGCGACCAGTTTTTCGCAGGAAGCTACCCTTCATGAGTCTTCAGGTCATCATTCTGGCAGCAGGAAAGGGCACGCGTATGCGTTCCGCGCTGCCAAAAGTCATGCAACCCCTAGCCGGCCAGCCGCTACTTCATCATGTCATTGTGGCTGCTCGCGAACTTGGTGCCGATCGCCCGATCGTGGTCTATGGCCACGGCGGCGATGTGGTGCTGCAGGCGTTTGCTGAGCAAGCACTGGATTGGGTGTTGCAGGCCGAACAGAAGGGCACCGGCCATGCCGTGCAAGTGGCGCTGCCGGTGCTGGCCGCTCAGGGTCGTACCTTAATTCTCTATGGCGATGTGCCACTCATTTCAGTCACGACCCTACAGCGGCTCATTGAAGTCGTACCCAATGACCAGAGCCTTGGCCTGCTCACCGTGCATCTGCCAGACCCGACGGGTTACGGTCGAATTGTTCGCGAGCAGGGTCGCGTGGTGCGCATTGTTGAGCAGAAAGATGCGACTGCAGATGAGAAGCTAATCACCGAAGCCAACACCGGAATTTTGTGTGTACCAAATGCCTTGCTGCATGCATGGTTACCTCAGCTAAAAAATAACAATGCGCAGGGCGAGTATTACCTCACTGACCTCATCGGCATGGCCACCGCCAACGGTGTGCCGGTCACGGCGGTGCATCCCGATACCATCTGGGAAGTTGAAGGTGTGAACGACAAGCTGCAGCTGTCGGCATTAGAGCGAGTGTGGCAACGGCATCAGGCCGAGCAGCTCATGCGTGCTGGCGTGACGGTGTTAGACCCGGCGCGGTTGGATATTCGCGGCCAGGTCAGTCACGGCATGGATGTGTCGTTGGATGCGGGCGTGATTTTGGAAGGCCGCGTGGTGCTGGGCAACAATGTGCGCGTCGGTGCCGGCTGCATCCTCAAAGATTGCGAGATCGGTGCCGGTACGGAGATTAAGCCGTACTCGCTGATCGACAGTGCCGTGGTCGGTGCGAACGCGCATATTGGCCCGTTTGCGCGACTGCGCCCCGGTTCAAAGCTGGCTGACGAAGTGCATATCGGCAACTTCGTGGAGACCAAGGCCACCATCATGGGTATCGGCTCGAAGGCCAACCACCTCGCCTATTTGGGCGACAGCGACATTGGCTCTGGCGTGAATATCGGCGCCGGCACCATCACCTGCAATTACGATGGTGCCAACAAGCACAAAACCACGATTGGTGATGATGCCTTTATTGGCACGAACAATTCCTTGGTGGCGCCCGTCACCATTGGCGCGGGGGCAACGACCGGCGCTGGTTCAACGATTAGCAAAAACGTGCCCGACGCTCAGTTGGCGGTGGCACGCGCTGTGCAAAAAACGATTGAAGGTTGGCAGCGTCCGCGCAAGGCACCCAAAGTTTAAGCCAGCAATTTAGAATTTACGGAGAAGGTTATGTGCGGGATTGTTGGCGCCATTGGCGAGCGTAATATCACGGATGTGTTGATCGAAGGTCTGCGCCGTCTCGAATATCGTGGGTATGACTCTGCGGGTCTGGCGGTGGTGCATGGCGGGGCCATTGAGCGAGAGCGTCAGCCGGGCAAGGTGCAGGCACTCGCGGATGCCACCCACGCTAGCGGTGTGAGCGGACAGATCGGGATTGCCCACACGCGCTGGGCAACCCACGGCGCACCCACGCAAGACAACGCGCATCCGCATCAGTCTGGTGATATCGCCGTGGTGCACAACGGCATCATTGAGAACTACGAAGCCCTGCGCGGGCAACTCCAGGCCGAAGGTTATGTCTTTACCTCGCAGACCGACACCGAAGTGGTACCGCACCTGATTCAGTCTGAACTCAAGAAAGGCGGCGACTTCATGGCGGCGGTGCGGCGTGCCGTGGCGCAGCTGCATGGCGCGTTTGCGTTGGGCATCGTGCGGGCGTCCGAGCCGGAGCGTCTGCTGGCGGTGCGGCAGGGCTCGCCACTGGTGGTCGGTTTGGGCATTGGCGAGAACTTCATCAGCTCCGATCAGCTGGCCTTGCTGCCGGTGACCAATCGCTTCATCTATCTCGAAGAGGGCGACTTCATCGAGCTCAAGCGCGATCAGGTCACGATCTGGGATGCCAGCGGTGCGGTCATCGCGCGCAAGGCCGTGGAGCTGGATGCCACCGTGCATGCCAGCAGCAAGGGCGCGTACAAGCATTACATGCTGAAGGAAATTTACGAGCAGCCGGCAGCAATTCAGCGCACGCTGGCGGGTCGCGTGAGCAACGGTCAGGTCGCAATTGATGCGTTTGGCCCGCAAGCAGCTGAGCTCTTGACCAAAGCCAAGCATGTGCAAATCCTCGCCTGCGGCACCAGCTATCACGCTGGCTTCGTCGCCAAATACTGGTTCGAGGCCATCGCGGGGGTGTCCTGCCATGTGGAAGTGGCCAGCGAATTCCGCTACCGCACCACGGTGCTGCCAGCCGATACGCTGCTGGTCACCATCTCCCAGTCCGGCGAGACCGCCGATACGCTGGCGGCGCTGCGCGAAGTGAAGTCGCGTGCGTTGGGCTCGCTGTGTATTTGCAACGTACCAACGTCAACATTGGTGCGCGAATCGGATCTGGCGTTTATCACCCATGCTGGCCCGGAAATTGGCGTGGCATCGACCAAGGCCTTTACCACACAGCTGGTTGCCTTGATGCTGTTGGTGCTGGCCACGGGCCGACGTCAGGGTAACCTCACGGCAGAACGTGAGCGCGATATCGTGGCGCAACTCGCTGGCCTGCCTACGCTGTGCGATGAAGTGCTGGCGATGGATCAAGCCATCGAGCGTATTGCCGCCGAGTTTGGCGACAAGCATCACACCCTGTTCCTCGGCCGTGGCGCGCAATACCCGGTGGCGATGGAGGGCGCGCTCAAGCTCAAGGAAATTTCCTATATCCACGCCGAAGCCTACCCCGCCGGTGAGCTCAAGCACGGCCCGCTGGCGCTGGTCGATCAGGACATGCCGGTGGTGGCGGTGGCGCCGAAAAACGATCTCATCGACAAGCTCAAGTCCAACTTGCAGGAAGTGCGCGCGCGTGCCGGTGTGCTCTACGTGTTTGCCGACCATGCCGCCGATGTGCGTGCCGAGCCGGGCATCAAGGTGTTCTCCATGCCCAGCGTGGCTGACGAAGTCGCGCCGATTCTCTACACCATTCCGCTGCAGCTGCTTTCTTACCACGTGGCCGTGATCAAGGGCACGGACGTGGACCAGCCGCGCAACTTAGCAAAATCAGTAACGGTGGAATAAGGCCATGACAACGCTGCGCTCGGTTTTAGTTTGGCTGGCCGTGTGCGGTGTCGCGGTGTTTTCGCTGGCGACGCTGGCGCTGCATCGCGGCGAAAGCATCAACGCCGCCTGGATCGTGGTGGCGGCGGTGTCGGTCTACGTCATCGCCTATCGTTTCTACAGCCGCTACCTCGCCACCTCGGTGCTGAGTTTGGATGAGCGTCGGCTAACGCCCGCACATCGCCACAACGACGGCCTCGACTATCTGCCCACGCATCGCGTGGTCTTGTTCGGTCATCACTTCGCGGCAATTGCCGGTGCCGGCCCGCTGATCGGCCCCGTGCTAGCAGCACAGATGGGCTATCTGCCAGGTACGCTGTGGCTGCTCGCCGGTGTGGTACTCGCGGGCGCCGTGCAGGACATGCTCGTGCTCACCGCGTCCACCCGGCGTGATGGTCGCTCACTGGGCGACATGATCCGCAGCGAGCTGGGGCCGTTTGCCGGTACCGTGGCCGGTATTGGCATTCTCGCCATCATGATTATTCTGCTCGCCGTGCTGGGGCTGGTGGTGGTGAAGGCGCTGGCGCACTCGCCCTGGGGCACCTTCACCGTGGTGGCGACCATTCCCATTGCCGTGTTTATGGGTCTGTATCTGCGCTACCTACGCCCGGGCCGCATCGGTGAAATGTCGTTAATCGGTGTGGTGCTGTTGTTTGTGTCCATTATCGTGGGCGGCTGGGTTGCCGAAGACGGGTTGTGGGCGGCGCGCTTCACCTTCACCGGCGAGCAGCTGGCGCTGGGCTTGATTGGTTACGGCGCGCTGGCGTCCATTCTGCCGGTGTGGCTGCTGCTGGCCCCGCGCGATTACCTCTCGACCTTCCTCAAGATCGGCACCATCGTGGCGCTGGCGCTGGGCATCCTGATCGTGATGCCTGAGCTGAAAATGCCGGCGCTAACCCCGTTCATTGACGGCAGCGGCCCGGTATTTGCGGGCAGCCTGTTCCCGTTTCTGTTCATCACCATCGCCTGCGGCGCTGTCTCCGGTTTCCATGCGCTGGTGTCGTCGGGCACCACGCCGAAATTGCTGGACAACGAACTCGACGCACGACCAATCGGCTACGGCGCCATGCTCATGGAGTCGTTCGTGGCCGTCATGGCCATGATTGCCGCCTGTGTGATTGAGCCCGGCATCTACTTCGCCATGAACTCGCCACCGGCCCTGATCGGCAAGACCGTGGAAGAAGCGGCGGCGGTGATCAGCCAGTGGGGCTTCCTGGTTACGCCGGAGTTGCTCGCGCAAACCGCGAAAGACATCGGCGAAGACAGCATTTTGTCACGCGCCGGCGGCGCACCCACGCTGGCCGTGGGCATGGCCTACATCTTGTCTTCGGTGGTGGGCGGCAGCGGCATGATGGCGTTCTGGTATCACTTCGCCATTCTGTTTGAGGCCCTGTTCATCCTCACCACCATCGACGCCGGCACGCGCGTGGGCCGCTTCATGATTCAAGACCTGTTCGGCGCTGTTTATGCGCCGTTCCGCGACACCGAGCGCTGGTGGCCGAATGTGGTAGCCACCTTGCTCTGCGTGGGCGGCTGGGGCTGGTTCCTGTATCAGGGCGTGATCGACCCGCTCGGCGGCATTAACACCTTGTGGCCGTTGTTCGGCATTGCCAACCAAATGCTCGCCGCCATCGCGCTGCTGTTGGTCGGCACGTTGTTGTTCAAAGCTCAGCGCGCCCGCCATGCCTGGGTTGCGCTGCTACCGGCAAGCTGGATTCTGCTGGTCACACTGACCGCGAGCTGGCAAAAGCTGTTTCACGATGACCCGCGCATCGGCTTTCTGGCGCATGCCGACAAGTTCAGCGCGGCCTTTGCCAAAGGAGAAGTGCTGGCTCCGGCCAAGAGCCTGGCGCAGATGCAGCAGGTCATCGTTAATGACCACATCAACGCCACCCTCTGCGTGCTGTTTATGAGCGTGGTGCTGGTCATGCTGTTTTGCAGCGTGCGCGCCATGTTAACGGCGTTGCGCAGTGGCCGGATTGAGAGCACGGAAACACCGGTGGTGCTGGTGGGTGAGCGGGCGTGAGCGACGCTGGCTCAGGCGTTACCACTGGCCGGCTCGCGACGCTGTGGCAGCAGGGCCGGCATTTCGGTGCGATGCTGGTGGGCGTGCCAGATTACGACGCCTATGTGCGGCACATGGCGGAGAAACATCCGGAGCTGGCGGCGATGACGCGGGAGCAGTTTGTGCGCTCGCGCATGGAGGCGCGGCTGGGGGCGAAGACGCCAGGGAAGTGCCCTTGCTGAAGGGATGAATGGTTGTGGTGTGCCTTGCCGCAGGATGGGCAGGCTGGCATGCTCGGGTGTAGTGGATTGCGGCAGTTGTCGGCAGGGAGTGCTGTGTCAGGTTATTCAAGTCGTTGAAACGGCTGAAGTCTTTTCTCTCCCTCTGATGTTATGCGGCAGTTTGAAATTATTACGCAGCAGTGAGTGCTGTATAAACCAAGTTTATGCGTAACAGGAGAGAGCAGTGACAGATCCAAAGAAAGTTGCAATTTATGGCGCTGGCGGATTCGCCAGAGAGGTGGCGTGGCTTCTATCAACCCACGAAAATTATGAGGTTTATGACGTTATTGGGTATGTCGAAGACGACGCAGAACATGGGCGCATTTTGAACGGCAAGCCCGTGCTGTCGTGGCATTCTTTTTCAGCCCCCCCCACGACTCACTCGTTACAGTAGCAGTTGGCAGCCCACAATCGCGTAAAAAAATTGTCGCAAAATGCGCCGAGGCAGGGTTTTCTTTCGCAACGTTAGTTCACCATTCTGTAGAAATGTCTGAGTTTGTTGAGCTTGGGGTTGGCTCGATAATTTGTTGCGGCAGCATCCTCACGGTAAACATAAAAATCGAGCAGCATGTTCATATCAATCTTGACTGCACTATTGGGCACGATGTCCGCATTGGAGAGTTCACTACGCTCTCACCTGGAGTTCATGTTTCAGGCAATGTGCATATAGGAAAATCTGTATACATTGGCACTGGCGCTGTCATCATCAACGGCACATCAGAAAATCCACTAGTAATCGCCGACGGCACAGTTATCGGTGCGGGTGCATGTGTTACAAAAAGCACGGATGCCAACAGTTTGTATGCAGGCATCCCAGCAGAGTTCAAGAAACGTTACGCATAACAAGGCGTTGCACCGGAAAAACCCGCCTCCGCTTCGCTACGGCAGTTTTTCCGGTGAACTTGGGCGGTAGGCTCAACAGCTCCTAGCTTCTGCGCCCTACCAGCAGGTCAACTGGAGAAATGCAATGGAAAACTCCTCACCCACCGACCTCCCCGAGTCACTAAAGTCTGGAGTCGAGTCCTTGTCGGGCATGCAGATGGACCGTGTGGTCGTCCACGACAACTCCCGAAAGCCGGCTCAGCTCAATGCCCATGCTTATGCGCAGGGCAGTCAGATACATATTGCTCCCGGCCAAGAAAGTACTTTGCCGCACGAAGCTTGGCATGTAGTGCAGCAGGAGCAGGGACGCGTGTCGCCAACCGTACGAACCCCTATAGGCGTGGGCACAGACGAAGAGGCACTAGGTCCGAGCTCTGTTGGCAAGCAACTCACAAACGGGCGCTAAAAATCGAGGTTAGGCACTGGAAATGAAAAATCTCATACTCATTGCCGCGCTCATGGCGGGCGCGTACTTCTGGTTCAGCGATGGAAATCACCAAGAGCTTGCTTCCGGAGTCGAAGAGCAGTCACTTTCCGGGTCGTCGTCGTTTGGGCATGCAGACAGCAATCGTCAGGTGCAAAGCGAGGGTGTTGTCGTAAAGGTTCTTCCTGACGACAACCAAGGCAGCAGGCACCAGAAGTTCCTCCTTGAGCTATCGTCCGGTCAAACAATTCTCATTGCCCACAACATTGATCTGGCCCCGAGGGTTTCGCCTATTACGGAGGGTGATGTCATTGCCTTCAACGGCGAATATGAGTGGAACGAAAAAGGTGGCGTTGTGCATTGGACCCATCGCGACCCAAATGGCAGACATGAGGCTGGCTGGCTAAAAACCGGCGGCAGAACCTACCAATAAGCGCACAAATGCTTGCGCTGTCGACCACCCCATTCATTTCCATGAGAAACACCTATGTTCACCACCACCGTCATGCCCCGCTTCTATGAGACGGACGCCTTCGGGCATGTCAACAACACGGTCGTGGGCGGCTGGTTCGAAACCGCGCGCGAGCCGATCTTCCGCATCTTTTCGCCGGGCATGGATATTCGCCAGCTGTCGCTGATTCTGGCGCGCACCGAGGTGGATTTCATCGCGCAGATTTATTACGGCAGCGAGGTGACGCTGAACACTGCCATTGAGAAGTTGGGCAATTCATCGTTTGTGGTGCTGCATGAGGCCTGGCAGGGCGGCGTGTGCGTGGCGCGCGGCAAGGCCGTGCAAGTGGCCTTTGATTTTGCCACGCAAAAATCGCAACCGCTCACCGAGACCCAGCGTCTGGCACTGGCAGCGCATCTGGAGGGTTGAGGCTGCAAGCCTACTCAGCCAGGTACTGATAACGGCGCCTCCGCATCCTTGGCGCGCCGTCGGGCGGCGTGCTAAAAAGCCAAATCCTTGAATCGGCTTTAGGAGTGCACCTCCATGTCCTACTTTGTTTCGGCCATGTTGATTGTGGTGGGGGTCATTCATTTGCTGCCCTTGTCGGGTGTACTGGGCAGTGACCGACTCGCAGCACTGTATGGCATTTCCTTTAACGAGCCTAACCTCGTCATCCTTATGCGCCATCGCGCTGTGCTTTTTGGTCTGCTCGGCCTGTTTTTAATCGCGGCGGCTTTCCAGCCTAACCTGCAAACAGCAGCCTTTATTGCCGGCTTTGTCAGTGTTGTGTCCTATCTTCTGTTGGCGTGGTCGGTGGACGATTACAACGTGCAACTGGCGCGGGTGTTCACGGCAGACATCGTTGCCTTGGTGTGCCTGATCATGGGCGCTGTTGCTCGGCATAAGCTGTTGTCATGAGTGATCAACTTCAGCATTTCAACCCGGTATCGCTAAGCCCCAACCCCCTGCAACTCATTCACCGCGATGACCATCTGCTGGCGGTACACAAACCCGCTGGCTTGCTCGTGCATCGCAGCCCCATAGATCGTCACGAGACCGAGTTCGCGTTGCAATACGCCCGTGAGCTGAACGATGGTGAGCATGTCTATCCAGTGCACCGGCTGGATCGACCCACCTCAGGCCTGCTGCTATTCGCCCGTGACCCCGAGACGGCTAGCGCTTTAGGGCAGGCGCTCATGGCCGGTGACATGGCCAAGACCTATGTGGCGATGGTGCGAGGCTGGACACCAGAGAGCGGGGTGATTGATGAGCCCTTGCGGGACAAGGCGATTGATCGCCGCGATACCCGCGAGCAGGTGATGCGTGAGGCGCGAACGCACTACCGGCGCCTGGCGATCACGGAGATTCCCGTGGCAATAGAAGGCTATGCCAGCAGTCGTTACAGCGTCGTGGAGTTGAAACCGGAGACGGGTCGCCAGCATCAGTTGCGACGCCACCTGCAGCACATTAGCCATCCCATCATTGGCGATACCAATTATGGCCGTACGCGGCATAACCACTATTTTGCCCAGCGATTTGGTGCCAGTCGGCTCATGCTGGCGGCCACGGCACTGAGCTTTCGGCATCCGTACACGGGTCAGGCGATGACACTGACTGCGCCGCTAGAGCCTAGCTTTCAGCAGTTATTAGAGATTTTCGAGCCGGGCGCGGGTGTTTAGATTGCGCGCTGCCTTTCCTGTTGAGTAACCAGCAACGCTTCCATGGCCTCGGCGGATACGGGTCGGCTGATGTAATAGCCTTGCACATAGTCGCAGCGTTCGCGGATTAAGAAATCGAGGTGGCAGGGCATTTCCACCCCTTCCGCGACCACGGTCATGCCCAGCTCATGCGCCATGGTAATGATGGCGCGCACGATGGCGCCATCTTCGGTGCTTTGCCCAACTTCACGAATAAACGATTGATCGATCTTCAGGGTATTCAGCGGAAATTTTCGCAGTTGGCTGAGGGACGAATAGCCCGTGCCAAAATCATCCAGCGCAATGGCAATGCCGCGCTCACGGACTTTTGCCAAGATGCTGGCAGCCATGTCTGGATCGTCCATCAGTGAGGTTTCGGTCAGCTCAATTTCCAGTTGCTCGGCGGGCAGGCCGCTTTCTGACAGTGCGTTATTGAGCGTGAGCATCAAATCGCCTTTGTGCAGCTGTTGCGGCGGAATATTCACCGCCACGGTGAGCTCGCCAAGACCGGCGCGTGACCAGGCCAAGACTTGCTCGCACGCTTGTTGCAACACACGCTCGGTAATCACGGAAATCAGCCCGGTGTCTTCCGCCAGTGGAATAAAGTCGCCGGGATAGAGCAGACCCAGGGTGGGGTGTTGCCAGCGTACCAGCGCTTCCATGCCCACAATGCGCTTGCTCATGAGCGACACTTTGGGCTGGTAATGAACCAAAAATTCATCCCGGAAGATGGCTTTGCGTAGGCTGTTCTCGAGGTTCAATTGCTCGATAGTGGCGCTGCGTAAATCGGGCGAATAGGTGCGCCACTGGTTGCCGCCCAAGCGCTTGGCTTGCTGCATGGCGAGGTCGGCGTGATTGACCAGAATGGCGAGTTCGCGGCCATGCTCAGGGAACAGGCTGATGCCCAGCGAGGCGCCCAAGAGCAGCTCGTGGTCCGCCACGCGGAAGGGCAGGCGCAGCTGCGCGATGATGTCTTCGCAGAGCCTGTCGAGCTCGTCATTGCTTTTGAGCTCGGTGAAAATCAGTGCAAACTCGTCGCCGCCTAAGCGCGCCAAGGTATCTAAACGTGTGCCCATTTCCAGTAAGCGCCGACCAGTTTCACGCAAAATGGCGTCGCCCACTTCAAAGCCCAGGCTTTCATTGACCTGTCGAAAGCGATCTAGGTTTAAGTAGATCAGTGCTAAGCGTTGGTCGTTTTCGCGGGCACGGGTCATCGCCGCATGCAGGCGATTGCGCAGTTGGCGACGATTGGCCAGCTGGGTGAGGCGGTCGTGGTTGGCTAAATAGTCGAGCTTTTTCTGCGTCTCTTCGGCTTCACGTTCGCGGGTAATGTCGCGACGAATGCCGAGCATACGCAGCGGTTTGCCTTGGGCATCCCAAAGCACCACACGGCCTTTGTCTTCCACCCAGACCCAATGCCCGCGCTGATGCTTGAGCCGGTATTTGGCTTCATAGCGCGGCGAGCGGCGGCGTAAGTGACGAACAATATTACGCTTCACCAGTCGCAGGTCTTCGGGATGCACACGCTCTTGGACTTGTGTGAGCAGGTCATCACAGCCGCCGTCGTTACAACCCAGCAAGGGCTCAAGGTTGGTGTGTTTGAGCGTGCCGTCTGGAATAGACCAGTCCCACAGCGCAATACCGGACGCTTCAATGGCCAGCGTGAGGCCTTCCTGACTTTCTTTTAGCGCTTCGGTACGTTGCAGTACGCGGGCTTCCAATTGGTTATTGAGCTGATGCAATTGCTGCTCGGCCAAGGTTCGCGTTTTTACTTCGATGGCCAGCTGCTGGTTTGAGGTCAGGGTGTCGTACTGCGTGTCGCGCAGATGCTGAATCAGTTTTTCATTGTCGATACGCAGGCGCAGGCTGCCCAGCACCATGCGGTTCAGGTAACGCGCGCTGAGAATCAAAAAGCCCCACCAAATGGCACCGATGGTGGCCACGGTGAGATTGGTGGAGCTAGGGTGCATGATTAAATGCAGCAAAGACGGCGTAAACGTAATAAAGGTGAAGGCAATGAACGCCCGCAAATAACCCGCGTAGGCGGTGAGGGCGGCAATGCCCTGAGCGGCCAAGAGGGCGGCTAATAAGACCTGACGATTAGCGACATCCGATAAATAGTCGCTACTGGGGAAAATACGCGGATTGAAATCAACAATTGCAAAAACCCAAAAACTGGCCGTCATCACGGCAGTCGCCGTAATGATGACACCGAGGGTGTTTAGATTTTGTGAGACGCGTCGGCCGTACCACCAAACCAAGATGCCGCGACACCCCAAAAAGACTAGAAAGCTCGCAGCCCAAATCAGAATCTTGGTATTGCTGGCGTAGGGCCAATCCCAAAAAAGCCAGGTGGCGGCCAACACAGACAGTGCGGTAATGACCAAAAAGCGAGGGAGCTGCTGCTGTACCTGGCGCAACTGAATATTCTGTAACTCACGCAGTTGCTGGGCTTCACGAGCGGCCACGCGCTCGCGTTCCTGCACGCTCATCAGTTCGGCGGCAAGGCTAGCGTTGGTGTGTTGTGTTGACGACGACGCGGTGTTGGCCGGTTCTGTCATGCCGCTTTCCCTCAAACAGCAGCGGGTGTCCTCCCCGCTGTCTGTAACTAGGCGCTTACCATAACATTTGACGGGCTAAGCGAAAACGCCTGAGTGTCCGTGGTCTACAATAGCGCGCATGAACGACTCTGAATTACTCCGAGGGCTGAACGCAGCCCAACACGATGCCGTCACCTGTGACAGCCAACATCTCTTGGTACTGGCCGGCGCCGGTTCGGGCAAAACACGCGTATTGACCTCGCGCATCACGCATTTCTGCCAGAGCTTTGGTATCTCGCCGTTTGCGGTGATGGCGGTGACGTTTACCAACAAGGCTGCGCATGAGATGCGTGCGCGCTTAGAGCAGCAGCTCGGCATTGCCACGCAGCCCCTGTGGATCGGCACCTTTCACGGCCTGGCCCATCGCTTTCTGCGCGCCCACTTTAAGGAAGCGGGACTGCCTCAGACCTTTCAGATTTTAGATAGCGATGACCAGCAACGCGTCATTAAGCGAGTCTTGAAAGATTTGCAGCTCGATGAGGAAAAGTGGCCGGCACGGCAGGCGGCGAGCTTCATTAATGGCAATAAGGAAGAGGGTCGTCGACCGCACCATATTCAACACAACGGCGACTTATTTACCGGCACACAACTACGTATTTATGCGGCCTACGAAGAGATTTGTCAGCGTAGCGGCATGATTGATTTTGCCGAAATTCTGCTGCGCAGTCATGAGCTGTGGCTGAACCATCCGGAGTTGCTCAAGCATTATCAAATGCGCTTCCGCATGATCTTGGTCGATGAGTTCCAAGACACCAACAAAATTCAGTACGCCTGGCTGCGCATGCTGGCGGGCGAGCACGGCATGCTCACCGCGGTGGGCGATGACGACCAGAGCATCTACGGCTGGCGTGGCGCCTGTATTGAGAATATCCGCACCTTCCAGCGTGACTACGCCGATGCCGAGCTGATTCGCCTCGAACAAAATTACCGCTCCACCTCGGCCATCCTGCAGGCGGCCAACGCGGTCATCGCCAACAATGGTGATCGCCTCGGCAAGAACCTGTGGACGGAGCGTCCGAACGGCGACCCGATCCGGGTCTATGCCGCCTTCAATGATCTCGACGAGGCACATTACATCGCGCGCACGCTCGATGACCGTTTCCGGGCTGGCACGGCACGCCGCGACATGGCGATCCTGTATCGCTCCAACGCGCAGTCGCGCGTGCTGGAAGAGGCGCTGTTGCGAGCGCAGATTCCGTACCGCATCTATGGCGGCCTGCGCTTCTTCGAGCGCGCCGAAATTAAGAATGCCGTGGGTTATTTGCGCCTGCTGCAGCAACGTGATGACGACACGGCCTTTGAGCGCGTTGTGAATACGCCAACACGCGGCATCGGCGATAAGACCTTGGAGCTGCTCCGCCAAGTCACGCGTGAGGAAAAAATTAGCCTGTGGGCAGCGGCCGAAGCCGTGCTCAAAGGCAAGCTCCTGCCCACGCTAGCCAGCAGTAAACTCGCAGCCTTCTTGCAGCTCATTGAGACCCTTGATGCGAACACGCGCGACGTTCCGCTCGGTGAGTTGATTGAAGCGGTCATTGAACAGAGTGGATTGGTGTTGCATCACCAGAAAGAGAAAGGCGAGAAGGGCCAGGCGCGGGTGGAGAACTTGCGCGAACTGATCTCCGCCGCGCGCGAATTTGAAGTGGAGGACGATGAAGCGCCGTCCGCCCTCGCCGCGTTTCTCGACCATGCCGCGCTGGAAGCAGGCGAGCAGCAGGCCGGCGAGTTCGAGGATGCCGTGCAGCTGATGACGCTGCATGCCGCCAAGGGCCTGGAGTTCCCCATTGTGTTTCTGGCCGGCTTCGAGGAGGGCTTGTTCCCGCACGAGATGGCGCTGAAAGACGGGAATATCGAAGAGGAGCGCCGGCTCTGCTATGTCGGTATCACCCGCGCCATGCGCGAGCTCTATATCACCTATGCCGAAGTGCGCCGGCTTTACGGCAGCGAGAACCATCATGTGCCATCGCGTTTTCTGCGCGAAATGCCGGAAACACTGCTGGAACCGGTGCGCGTGAAATCGGCACCGACGGCGATGAGCTATCGCGGTGGCAGCAGCGTGCCCAACAGCGCCTTGCCCGCCAACCTCAAACAAAATTCCTTGGGTGGCGATGCCACCGGTGATGGCAGCTGGGGCTTGGGTCAGCGCGTGGCGCATCCGCGCTTTGGCGAGGGCGTGATTCTGGCGTTCGAGGGCAATGGCCCGAATGCGCGTATTCAGGTCAACTTTGCCGATCTCGGCAGCAAGTGGTTAGTGGCCCAGTACGCGCGCTTAACGCGGGTTTAAGTACTCGCGATGGGTAGCAACCGGGTGCGGCCATTCCCATCCAGAGCCACAAACGTAAAGCGGCCCTCGGTCAGTTTCACTAGGCGCTGGCCATTGAGCGAATTGACCCAAGCTTCCACGTGAAATTTTAATGAAGAGCGTCCAACGCTTTCGAGATGCGTATAGAAGCTAATCACGTCGCCAATTTTGACCGATCGCAAAAAGACCATGCTATCGATGGCGACCGTTGCCGTTCGGCCTTCAGCGCGCGCCGAGGCAGCTACGCCTCCGGCAATATCCATATTGGCGACGAGCCAACCGCCGTATATATCACCCGTGGCATTGGTGTGAGAGGGCAGTGCCACGAGTTGTAAGGTGAGTTGGCCAATGGGACCTGTGATGGTGTAATCGGTGGGTTCTTGTTCTTGTATGTTCATGTGGACTTCCCAGTCTTATTCTTTGGAAATCCTAGCGTATAAAGGGAGAGCCCGAATATACGGAAAAAAAACAAAACGGCCTTTCGGCCGTCATGTTCATCAGACAGCGACGAGTTACTTGGCGGATAAGTAAGCGTCAATGATGTCTTGGCTGTGGCTGCGAACCGTCATGCCTTCTGGGCCTTCGCCAATGCGGGAGACCGACACGGCAGGTTCACCCTGGGCTTTGAAGGCGGCGAGCTCAGGCGAGTTGGCCTTAAACACCCAGAGACGACCATTTTCAACATGGGCTTCGAAGCCGGCTTTATTAAAGTCAGTGCTAGCGAAAGCGACACTGCTGATGGCTAAAAAAGTGGTTAGTGCTAAGCGACGAATCATCATGAGGTTGCTCCATATAGAAGAGAGAGTTGTGCAAACGGAAATGATTCTGCGAGAGAATTATGACGAAATGACGACAGTCGGGCTGGCGCATCGGTCAAGATATTGTCATCTTATGTTCACAATTCGCCGTCAATATTTGCACCGTAGCGAATTAACCCCCTTGCGGAGTGAGTAAAAATGAACGCGAAGACACTGATTGTTGCCATGGGCCTAGGCCTTTCCCTGTCGGCACAAGCCGCTGTGGACCCTAAGTTGCCTGCCTACACGAAAACCTCTGGTGTGTCGGGCAACTTGACCAGCATTGGTTCGGACACGCTGAACAACTTGATGACACTGTGGGCTGAAGATTTCAAAAAGATGTATCCCAACATCAATATTCAGATTCAAGGTGCCGGCTCTTCCACAGCACCACCCGCCATGACACAGAGCACTGCTAACTTTGGTCCGATGTCGCGCATGATGAAGGGCAACGAAATTCAGGCTTTTGAAGCGGCTAAGGGCTACAAGCCAACTGCCGTTCCGGTGGGTATTGACGCCTTGGCGGTGTACGTACACAAGGATAACCCCATCAAGTCCATGACCATGCAGCAAGTGGATGCTGTGTTCTCCTCAACGCGTAAGTGTGGTCTGAGCAAGTCCGTGAACAAGTGGGGCGATCTGGGTATGACGGGTGCTTGGGGCAGCCGTGACATGCAGATTTACGGTCGTAACTCGGTGTCAGGTACTTACGGTTACTTCAAGGAAACCGCCCTGTGTAAGGGTGACTTCAAAACCAACGTTAACGAACAGCCAGGCTCCGCATCGGTTGTGCAGTCGGTTTCCGGCTCCATTAACGGCGTAGGTTACTCGGGTATCGGCTACAAGACTTCCGGTGTTCGTGCGGTTCCGCTGCAGGGTAAAGACGGTGAGATCTACGATGCTAACGAGAAGAACGCACTCAGCGGTAACTACCCGCTGGCGCGTTACCTCTACGTATACGTCAACAAAGCGCCGAACAAGCCACTGCCACCACTGGAAGCTGAATTCTTGAAGTTGGTGCTGTCGAAGCAGGGTCAATCGGTCGTTGAAAAAGACGGCTACATCCCTATGCCGGCAAAGCAGGCTGAGAAAGTTCGCAAAATGCTGGGTTTGTAATACGCGAAAAGTTAGTCGTTACACGGTGAAAAAACAAAGGGGGCCTAGCCCCCTTTGTTTTGAAGTAAAATTGCAACAATTGCGACATAAACTGTCGTTTACAAACGAAGTAGACCACCTCGTCTTATAGGGTTGCGTGATGGACAAAACACCTGCGGTATCAGCCACCACTCAGAATCGGCTTTTGATGCAACGCCAACGGCGCTTCAAAGATAAGCTGGCCAACATCACGATTGGCATGGGCGGTGTGACCGTCATCTTGTCTATTCTGCTCATTTTCTTTTACTTGCTGTATGAGGTTTGGCCGCTGCTCAAAGGCAGTGACTTAACGAAAGGTAGTTCCGTGGCGTCGACCACACCATCACTTTACCTCGATGCAGACGAGTACAACTCGCGTGGCCTGCGTATTCAGGCAGACGGTCAATACGACGTGATTGATGCCAAGTCCGGCACGCTTTTATCGCGTAATCCCCTGCCGTTGCCTGAAGGCGTGACGGTGGCATCCATTAAAAAAGGCTCCGTGTTATCGGGGCTGATCGGCTTTGGTTTATCCAACGGCCAGTTACTCGTAGCCAAGCCTCAGTACACCACGCAATTCGATGATGCCACGAACGCGCGTCAGGTAACCGCATCCTTAGAGTATCCATATGGTGAACAGCCGATCGTTGTTAATGCCGATGGCCAGCCGCTGACCACGTTTTATGTTCGCGGTAACGAAAGTGAGCTGGTGGTACTGGCAAAAACGTCAAACGGCTTGGAGCGTTTGACCTATGCCATGAGCGGTGGCGAGGAAGCCGGTGGTTTGTCGCTGGGTTTAGATGAAGCCAGCGAGGGCAGCGAAGCCGCACTCACCGAAACCGAGCGAACATTGCTGCCTTACAGTGGCGGACCCATCACGGAAATCGTGTTGGGCCAAGACGGTGTTTGGGGCTATGTGTTCCATGATCGCAATCAACTCGCCATTTACAGCCTGCGAAACGAGCCGGTCCTGAATCAAGAAATTACCGTGGCTGAGCCCGGCGTTGATGTGACAGCAGTGACGGCGCTGCTAGGCAATATTTCGCTGATCATTGGCGATAGCCGAGGCCAAGTCAGCCAATGGTTTCAGGTTCGTAAAGAAACTGCCGATGGCGAAAAGTTTGAGTTAACCAAGATTCGTGGCACTAAGTTGGGCGATGCGCCCATCACTGCGCTGACCGGCGAGCCTGGCCGTAAAGGCTTTGTGGCGGGCGATAAAAAAGGCGTGATGTCGTATTACTACACCACTTCGCAACGCCTCATCGGGCAAGAGCAGGTTTCGACGACACCCATTCGTGTGCTGTCAGTGTCGCCCCGCTCGCAAGGTATTTTAGTGCAGTCGGAAGATGCCTTTAGCTTCTGGGCGTTGGAATCGGAACACCCAGACGTGTCTATGGCTTCGCTGTGGAGCAAAGTCTGGTACGAATCGTATCCAGAAGCGTCCTACACGTGGCAATCGTCTTCCGGCAACATTGATTTCGAAGGCAAGCTGTCCTTAATGCCGCTGACCTTTGGTACCTTCAAGGCCGCGTTCTACGCCATGGTCTTGGCGGCTCCGTTGGCGATTTTTGGTGCGATGTACACCTCCATGTTCATGGCACCTGCGCTGCGCCGCAAAGTAAAGCCGACCATTGAGCTGATGGGCGCGCTGCCGACGGTTATTTTGGGCTTCTTAGCGGGCTTGTGGTTAGCACCCACTATCGAAGCTAACTTGCCTGGTATTTTCAGCCTGTTAATTCTGACCCCGCTGGGCATCTTGTTATTCGGCATGCTCTGGTCGCGACTGCCGCAAGAAAAGCGCCTGTTTAGCGAAGGCTGGACGCCGATTCTGCTGATCGTACCGATTCTGCTGATTGGCTGGTTCTCGTTTGCTATGTCCAAGCCCGTTGAAGTGGCCTTCTTCGGTGGCGATGTTCGCCTCTGGTTGGAATCTGAAACTGGTCTGAACTTCGACCAGCGCAATGCCCTGATTGTGGGATTGGCCATGGGCTTTGCGGTGATTCCTAGCATCTACTCCATTGCCGAAGATGCGCTGTTCGCGGTGCCTCGTCATCTGACGAATGGCTCCTTGGCGCTGGGCGCTACGCAGTGGCAAACCCTAACGCGCGTTGTACTTCCAACAGCGTCGCCGGGTATTTTCTCGGCGGTCATGATCGGTTTTGGTCGCGCCATTGGTGAAACCATGATTGTGCTCATGGCCACGGGTAATACGGCGGTCATGGATTGGAACATCTTCGAAGGCATGCGCACGCTGTCGGCGAACGTGGCCGTTGAAATGGGCGAGGCTGAGGTGGCATCTACGCACTTCCGCGTCTTGTTCTTGTCGGCTTTCGTGCTGTTTGTGCTGACCTTCGTGTTGAATACCGCAGCAGAAGTGGTGCGTAACCGCCTGCGTAAAAAGTACGGCTCTCTGTAAGGGAAGTGGATTGACTCATGAAAGCACGTGAATATTTTAAATCCGGTGAGGCCTATGTTTGGCTAAATGCCGGCACGGTCGCCATCTGCCTGATCATGGTGTTAGGCGTACTTGGCCTCATCGCGGTGCGAGGCTTGGGCTACTTCTGGCCTGCCGATGTAGTGCAGGCGCAGTATTCGGTACCGGGCAGCAGCCAAATTGAAACTGTTGTCGGCGAGATTTATGACAGCAAAACGGATACGGCTAAACGTTTGGCAGAATCGGGCATTGCTGTGCCCGAGGGCATCACGGCAGTTGAGCGTATTTCCATTAAGCAAGGTAATCGCGACCAAGGCCAGCCGGACTTCCGCTGGGTATTTGCTGACACCCTGAAAGAAGTTCAATACCCCGAAGATATCGTGGTGTTGGAGCGCTTTGAATGGGGTAGCTTCTATGGCCGCCTAAAGTCGGTGAGCGAGAATGGCACTGAAGTCGCTTCAGGCCCAGCCGCGTGGGACGCGCTGCAAGATCGCTTGGATCGTAGCAATGATTTGCTAGCGGACATGGCCGACATTGAAAAAGGCGAGATTGGTACCATCAACTTCGCCCTAGAATCTCTGCGTCTGGAAGAGAAGCGTCTGCAACTGGAAAATGCGCTGACGGAGACGGAAGTTGCTCGTATTAACTCTGAGCGTGATGCCCTGAATGCGCGTTATGCCAAACTGGCCGAGCAGCTGGATGCCTTAAAGCAGCAGGGCACGCGCGACAGCGCGACATTCGTGACGCCGCAAGGCAACGAAGTGGATATTTCACTGAATAAAATTGTTGCCGCCACGCAGCCAAACGCCATGAATGTGTTCGAGAAGATCGGCCACTACTTCAAGAACCTCTGGCACTTTTTGTCTGGCGACCCGCGTGAAGCCAACACCGAGGGTGGCATTTTCCCTGCCATCTTTGGCACCGTGCTGATGGTGTTGTTGATGACCGTTTTGGTGACACCGTTGGGCGTAATTGCCGCCATTTATTTGCGCGAATATGCCAACCAAGGCGCCATTACTCAGATCGTTCGTATTTCGGTAAACAATCTCGCCGGCGTGCCTTCTATCGTTTACGGCGTGTTTGGCTTGGGCTTCTTCGTGTATTTCTTGGGCGGCAATATTGATGCCCTGTTTTACCCCGAGGCTTCTCCAGCGCCTGTATTCGGTACGCCAGGCCTGCTTTGGGCGGCCATTACCTTGGCTTTGCTGACTTTGCCGGTGGTGATTGTGTCGACCGAAGAAGGTTTGTCGCGTATTCCGCGTGCACTCAAGGAAGGCTCGCTGGCATTGGGCGCAACCAAAGCGGAAACGCTGTGGCGAGTCATTTTGCCCATGGCAACGCCGTCGATTTTGACCGGTGTGATTCTCGCCATTGCTCGCGCTGCGGGTGAAGTGGCCCCCTTGATGTTGGTCGGTGTGGTTAAGTTGGCACCTACCTTGCCGCTCGACATGAACGCGCCGTTCCTGCATCTCGAACGTAAGTTCATGCACTTAGGCTTCCATATCTACGACGTCGGTTTCCAGAGCCCCAACGTTGAAGCGGCACGTCCGCTGGTTTACGCCACCGCGTTCCTGCTGGTGACGGTGGTGGTTGCGCTGAACCTATCGGCAATCAGCCTGCGTAACCGTTTGCGTGAAAAGTACAAGGCCCTAGAAAACTAATTAGGACGGCTGGTGGAGACACCAGCCATCACAACCTGACAGAATCCTGAGAAGAGCGATGAGTTTCGATATGGACAAGCCCATGACTAATGACACCCCAGTAACTGCAAGCAAGGGTTACAACATGACTGGCAACGACGATGGCGCAATGGGTCGTACTAGCCGCCAACTGCAGTTAGGTAACGAAGAAGTGTGTGTGGAAACACACAATCTGAACTTGTTCTACGGCGATAAGCAGGCGCTCTTCGACGTTAACATGAAGATTCCGAAAAAGCGCGTGACGGCATTCATCGGCCCGTCCGGTTGCGGTAAGTCGACGCTGTTGCGTACCTTCAACCGCATGAATGATCTGGTTGATGGCTGCCGCATCAATGGCGAAATTAAGCTCGATGGCCAGAATATTTTTGACCGTTCGGTAGACATCACTGATTTGCGTCGTCGTGTTGGGATGGTGTTCCAAAAAGCCAACCCATTCCCGAAGACGATCTATGAAAACGTCGCTTATGGTCTGCGTTTGCAAGGCCAAAACAATAAGCGTGTGCTCGACGAAGTGGTGGAAAACTCGCTGAAAGGCGCGGCCCTCTGGGACGAAGTGAAAGACCGTTTGAACGAGTCTGCACTTGGCCTGTCTGGTGGTCAGCAGCAGCGTTTGGTCATTGCCCGCGCCATTGCTGTAGAGCCCGAAGTGCTGTTGCTCGATGAGCCCTGTTCGGCGCTAGACCCGATTTCCACACTGAAAGTGGAAGAGCTGATCAACGACCTGCGCGAGCGCTTCACCATCCTCATTGTGACGCACAACATGCAGCAAGCAGCGCGTGTGTCCGATTACACTGCCTTTATGTACCTCGGTAAGATGGTGGAGCACGGTGATACCGATACGCTTTTCACCAACCCGAAAAATAAACAAACCGAAGACTACATCACCGGCCGTTACGGTTAATGAGGCGGAGCTAAGACCATGCAAAGCAAAGATTACGCTCACCATATTTCCGGCCAGTACAACGCAGAGCTGGAGGAAGTTCGTACCCACTTCCTCGCCATGGGTGGTCTGGTTGAAAAGCAAGTATCGGACAGTATTAACGCCTTGCTCGATGCCGACTCGGCACTGGCGTCATCCGTACAAGAAAATGACCGCCGAATTAACCAGATGGAATCGGGGATTGACGAAGAAATTATTCGTATTCTTGCCCGTCGTCAGCCGGCGGCATCCGACTTGCGCATGATTATCGCCATTGGTAAATCCATTACCGATCTCGAGCGCATGGGAGATGAAGCGGCCAAGATCGCGCGCGCAGCCCTTTCGCTGTGCGAAGAAGGCGAGTCGCCACGCGGCTATCTGGAGTGCCGTCACATCGGTAATCAGGTGCGCTTAATGATTCACGAAGCGCTAGATGCGTTCGCGCACTTCGATGCCAACCAGGCCTTCAAGGTCATGCAGGCCGATGCCGAAATCGACATCGAGTACAAGACCGCTACGCGTGCGCTGGTGACTTACATGATGGAAGACCCACGCGCTATTTCGCGCGTGCTCAATGTCATGGGCGTATTGCGTTCGCTGGAGCGTATTGGCGATCACGCGCGCAATATCTCCGAGCAGTTGATTTTCTTGGTTAAGGGTGCGGATGTGCGTCACAGCAGTTATGAGCAGATACAACGCAAGCTCGAAGACTGAGTGAGTAACAAAAAACCGGCGATAATCTCGCCGGTTTTTTTATGCCCTTAAAACGGGATGGCGCTGGCGCGTTTGTCGGCCCAGGGATAGGCCAGCTCCAGTTGCCTGGCGATACGGAATAGCGTGACCTCATCGCCGTAGCGACCGGTGAAGAGGGTGCCTATGGGCAGGCCGTCAGCATTCCAGTCTAAAGGCACCGACATGGAAGGCAGCCCTGCGGCGTTAGAGGGCATGGTGTAAGCGGTGTAATCAAAAATATCGCGGGCATTGGACAGAATAAAGTCGCGCTGTTTAGCCACATTGCCCAAGGGCAGGGTATTGGCCAGGGTCAGCAAGGTACGTTGGCCAAAATCAGGTTTGAGCGCGCCAATCGCGATAGGCGGGCTGCCCAAGGCGGCGGAAACCACCACATCAAAGCCATTCGCCCATTCCGCATAGTCGCGACAAATTTTTTGCAGCGACCACTGCGAGCTCACCAGCTCCTCGCCACTGATGGCACGACCCATATGAATTAAGGCCCATGTGCGAGGTTCGAGCTCGTGACGCTTGGCTTTGCGACCCACGTTTACTTCCAACTCAGCGAGTGTCGCGGCGGTGTCGGCAGCAAGCAGACGCACATAATGAAAAATGAAGTCATCACCCACAAGGGGTGGATCGCTAACGATGACCTCATGCCCTAAATCCGTTAAGCGCTTGGCGGTAGCCTCTAGCGCAGCGAGGCAGTCGGAGTGCAGTTGGCGGCTAACCACCGGCGTTAGCGTCAGCGCAATACGCAAGCGGCCAGGCGCGACGTTCAACTGGTCTAAGTACGGCACGTTAGGTTTACTGAGTTGAAAGCTGCTGCCGGGTAAGGCCCCAGCGGTGAGGTCAAGCAAGGCGGCTGAGTCGCGTACGCTACGCGTGATGGCATGTTCTACGGCAAAGCCGAACCAGTGGTCGCCGGTTCGCGGGCCTTGCGGTTGACGACCGCGTGACGGCTTTAAGCCAAACAGGCCAGTACTGGCTGCTGGCGTACGAATGGAGCCGCCACCATCGCCGGCGCTGGCCATGGGCACAATGCCAGCAGCGACGGCTGCTGCAGAGCCACCGCTAGAACCACCGGGCGTACGATCCAGATGCCACGGGTTACGCGTAATGCCTGTAGAAACAGGCTCAGTGCAGGGCATTAAGCCAAATTCAGGGCTGGCCGTTTGACCAAACAGCGTAAGGCCACCCGATATGAAACGTTCGACCAACGAGCTGTGCTGTGACGACACCAGCGTGTTGAGCGCAAAGCGGGAGCCGCAACCCAGTGGCTGGCCGGCGACGGCCGCGAGTAAGTCTTTCGTTAGAAACGGCACGCCATAGAACGGTGTGCCCGGCACTTGATCGGCACGCTGCACGCGAGCGGCTTCTGGAAAGGTTCGAACCACGGCGTTAATGAGCGGATTCACCTGCTCAATACGCGCTAAGGCCAGCTGTAACAACTCATCGGGCTGTACCTCGCCTTGCCGCACCAGTTGCGCTAAACCGAGGGCGTCGTATTGAACGTACTCATGAAATTGCATGGTGGCCTCGCGCAAATAGTGAACGAAATGGTCAGTGTTCGATAATCTCAGCAATGACCGATGGCGGGAAGGTGCAGGTGAATCGCGATCCTTTCCCCAAGTCGGAATGAATATCGAGATGCGCTTTATGCTGCATCAACACATGCTTAACGATCGCCAGCCCCAGGCCCGTGCCACCGGTCGCTGAGCTGCGGGCGGCGTCGGCACGATAGAAACGTTCGGTAAGACGGGGCACATGTATCGGGTCGATACCAATGCCGTTATCGCTAACGCGAAAGTAGGCGCCCTGGCTGTCGGACCACCAGCGCACATGTATCAGGCCGTTGTCGGGTGTGTACTTCACGGCATTGGTGACAAGGTTGGAGAAGGCCGAGCGCAGATCCGCTTCGCGGCCGAGCAGATTCAAGCCGTGTTCCACTTCCAGGGTCACGCTCTGACCTTTGGGCTTGGCCATCGCTTCGGCATCATGATGAATCTGGCGCAAGAGTCTCGGTACATCGACCCATTGCGGTTCACGATCATCCGGTTGACTCTCCAAGCGCGATAGCATGAGCAGGTCGTTCACGAGGTTATTCATGCGCGTGGCTTGCTGCTGCATTTGGCTCAATGCACGCGTCCAGCGCGGCGCGAAATCTTCGATCTGATCGTTGAGAGTTTCTAAGTAACCACTGAGTACGGTGAGCGGCGTTCTTAACTCATGCGACACGTTTGCGACAAAGTCTTTGCGCATTTGTTCGAGGTTATGCAGGCGCGTGATGTCGTACACAATCATGAGCCTGTCGTTATCACCGAAGCGCGTGATCTCAAATTGCAGATGTTGCCCCGGTGTTCGCGGGGAAGCCATTTTCAGGCCATCCTCATAGGGGCCAAATTGAAAATAACGATTGAAACTTGGGGTACGAATGAGGTTAAGAATGGGCTGGCCGCGGTCGCGTGGGCGTATGCCCAGTAGGGCCTGCGCTGCGGGGTTCCACCACTCCAAATTGCCAGCGCTGTCGATGAGCGTGACGGCTTCTTCCAGAGCCGATACAGAGGCGCGGGCACGCTCAATAATATTGAGCAAGTTATCGCGGGAACGACGCTCATTGCGACGCAGTTGGAAAATGCCTTGAAAAACTTCATCCCAGCTGCCGTTGCTGTCCGGCACATCTTGTTCTGGGTTGCGCAACCATTCACGTAGACGCTCAAGGTCGCGCAGTGAGCGCCAAAGAAAAAGCACCAAGACGGCTGCAATTGTCCATCCTGCGATGCCGAAGAACCAGCCGACGGCGCCTGCAGCAACGATGGCTAGCAGGAGCTCACTGGTTTCACGTTCGGGGAGATATCGCTTCACGGCGCCTCAGCGCGATCCTCGACTTGCGTCGAGAAGCGGTAGCCGGTGCCGCGAACGGTCTGAATAAAGCGTTCGAAGCCGAAGGGCTCCAGCGCTTTGCGCAGACGGCGGATGTGCACATCAATGGTCCGGTCTTCAACATAGACATTGCCGCCCCAGACCTGATCGAGCATCTGCGTGCGGGTGTAGGCGCGCTCGGGGTGGCTCATGAAAAAGGCCAGCAGACGGTATTCGGTTGGGCCCATTTCCACGGGCTTGTCGTGCGCGGTAATCCGGTGGCTGACCGGGTCGAGCTTCAGGCCTTCAACCTCAATCGCCTTCTCCTGGTTCAATGCGCTGGAGCGGCGAAGTACGGCCTTAATTCGCGAGATCAGCTCACGAGTTGAGAACGGCTTGGTGATGTAGTCGTCGGCACCGGCGTCTAGGCCTTGGATCTTGTTGTCTTCCTCGCCACGCGCGGTCAACATGATGATAGGGATTTCGCCGGTATTTTCGTCACGCTTGAGACGACGCGCCAGCTCAATACCGGTCATGCCGGGCAGCATCCAGTCGAGCAGAATTAAGGCGGGCCGCTCATCGACCACGAGGTGATGTGCTTGCAAGGCATCTTCAGCTTCAATGCATTCAAAACCGGCTAAATCCAAGGCGATGGCGATCATCTCGCGGATAGCCGCTTCATCATCGACGATTAAAATACGTTCGTTTTTCATGTGACGGTTTACCGTGAGTGAAGTGACACTCTCATTACACGCAGATTTCATGACGGAAATATTACTATTTCATGTCGTGGCGTGAAAAAGCCATCCGCCCAAGAGTGCGACAAAAACGACCAATCCGACAATGTGGTTGTTTTTGAACGCATCCAAACAGGTTAGCGGCTCTCGAGCGCGAGTTTGCCATGCCTGCAAAGCAAACAGTATGAAAGCAGCCAGCAGTCCCGCATACCAAGGCCAGCCTAGGCTGAGCTGTTGCCCTAGCAGGAACAAGCCCACTAAAAACAGGCCTTGCAGCAGGCCAACCATGAGTAAGTCGAGCTCACCAAACAAAATGGCGGTGGATTTGATTCCCGCCTTAAGGTCATCGTCGCGATCACACATCGCGTATTGCGTGTCGTAGGCCACGGTCCAGGCTAAGTTGGCACTGTAAAGTAGCCAGCACAGCGCATCGGGCGATTTACCTTGGGCCACAAAAGCCATCGGGATAGCCCAGGAAAACGCCGCGCCTAAGACCACTTGCGGTAAATAGGTGTAGCGCTTCATAAACGGATACAGTGTGGCTAAGGCCAATGCGCCAAAAGACCAATAAAACGTTTCGCGGTTTAGCCAGAGCAGCAGCGAGGCGCTGAGGCCGACTAAGAGCGCAAACAGCAGCAGGGCCTCTTTCGCGCTGACACGGCCGGTGACCAGTGGACGTTCTGCCGTCCGTGCAACTTCGCCATCCCAATGCCGATCAGCATAGTCGTTAATGACACAGCCGGCGGAGCGCATAAACACCACGCCTAGGGTGAAAATCAGCACGATAGACAGGCTGGGATGGCCGTCGCCTGCAATCCAGACGGCCCACAGCGTAGGCCAGAGCAACAGCCAAATGCCGATGGGGCGATCGAGTCGCATGAGGGCAATAAAATCGGGCAGGCGCGAAGCGAAAGAGGCCATAGCGAGTCAGTCCAAAAGCGCGGGTAAAAAGGCCTCTGCGACCAAGATCGGATGGCCTTGCAGAGACAGGCGTGATCGCCTCGCCCAGCATAATTGATTCCGCAACAGAATTTGCGCGCAGGCAATGTCGCCGCGAACCAATTGCGGGTTGCGGAAAAGAACGCTGCCCAGAGATTGATTGCCCAGCCGCGTTAAGCGTCGCCCCATGCCGATGAGGCTGCTGCGCGGCAAAATGGAGCGGGCCTGAACCCACACGTCGTTCTGGCAAATCAGTTGAACCTCACGAATCCACGCCAATTGGCCAGCAGCCAAACCCAATTGCGCCCGCTCTTCGCGATGCGGCAGCGCCCAGCCCTCGTGTAAAACGCTTACGCGTAGTTGGCCCTGCGCTTTGCGTTGCAGGCGCGCGGTGAGCGAGCCGGGCTCCTTGAGCCAGCTTCGCCATTGCGTGGGTGGAGCAATTTGCCAGTGCCGTGTCGACGGAAGCCAGAGCGCTGGGTGATGCCAATGCGTGCGGTGTTTTTGCATGATGGCGCGAGCATGACGATGTGTTTCAGGGGACGCAAGCTAACGAAGCTTAGAGTCATAGTCATTTGCTATCATTTAATTATAAATAATATATTTTCTATTGTTTATGGGTCTGGTTAAAGTGCATTTGAACCGAGCAGCTAGCCCCTGTTCGCAGCCGATTCTACGAGGAGTATGCAGCATGAAAATCAACGTTACCGTGACCGGAAAAAACTTGGAAGCCGCTTTCGCTGGCGAGTCGATGGCCTTCATGAAGTACAGCTACTTTGCCAAAGTGGCTCGTGCCATGGGCGATGAAGCCACTGCCGCCGCGTTTGAGGAAACAGCGAAACAGGAAATCCAGCACGCCTTTGGTCACCTCGATATTCTCTATCCCAAAGAAACGCTTACGCCCGCCAACATGTTGGAAACGGCGATTGCCGGCGAGACCTACGAGTACACTGAAATGTACCCTAAGTTCCGCGAAACAGCAGTAGCGGAGAACAACGCGGATGCCATCCAAGAGTTTAGCGAGCAGATTGCCGAGTCTCAGGAGCATGCTCAGTGGTTCCAGCAGGCGCTGTTAAAAGCAGAGAAGCGTTTTGCCGCGCTGGCGAAAGTCGAAGAGCGCCATGCCAATCACTACAAGCAGGTGTTGGCGAACGTTCAAGCATGACAGTGTTTGATGTAAGGGTTTGATGTAACATAGCGCGCCGAATTGCATGTGCCAGCTGGCGCGCGTACCGTATCGACGCTGTCACAGTGGCGATCATAAATCCGAAACGAATTTGATGAATCAGGGGTAAATCATGAAGAAGTGGCAATGCATCGTATGTGGTTTCATTTATGACGAAGCCGTAGGCATGCCGTGGGACGGCGTTCCCGCCGGGACCTCGTGGAATGACATTCCAGCAGATTGGCTGTGCCCAGACTGTGGCGTGGGTAAAGACGACTTTGAAATGGTGGAGATCTAAGTCATGCGCCCGTTAATCATCCTCGGTACGGGTCTGGCCGGTTACACGCTGGCCCGCGAATACCGCAAGCTCAATGCCGAGCGCGAGCTCGTGCTGATTTCGCAGGATGATGGGCGCAGCTACTCCAAGCCCATGCTGTCGAACGGACTCAGCAAGGGCAAAACGGCAGATGCTATCGCGATGGCATCCGCCGCAGACATGGCCTCGCAACTGAAAGCGACCGTGCATTCGCATGTTGCCGTCACCGCGATCGACCGTGCTGCTCAGACAGTTACTGTGCAGGCCGCCGACGGCAGTAGCGAAACGCTGGCCTATGGCGATCTCGTACTGGCAGTTGGCGCTGACGTTTTCCGTCCACCACTGGGTGGTAACGGCGGCGAGCGCGTCTACACGGTTAACGACTTGGAAGACTACGCTCGTTTCCGTGCTGCTATTGGTGAGAGCGGTAAGCGCGTACTCATTATTGGTGGCGGTCTGATTGGTTGTGAATTTGCCAATGACTTGTCCGCCAGTGGTTTTGCGGTGGAGCTGGTCGAGCCTATGGGTCGCCCGCTACCGACGTTATTGCCCGAGCGCGCCTCGGCAGCGGTGGCGGAAGGTTTGCGTTCCCTCGGTGTGAACTTCCATTTTGCAGGGGTTACGGCGGTCGATCTGGCCGGTGATGGCGTGAGCGTCACGCTATCGGACGGAAAGTCCGTCGCAGCCGATGTGGTGCTTTCTGCCATTGGTTTGCGCCCGCGTGTTGCGTTGGCACAGGCTGCAGGCTTAGAGACGGCTCGCGGTATTGTGACCGATCGCTTGCTGCGCACCAGCGACGAGCATATCTATGCGCTGGGTGATTGCGCTGAAGTGTCTGGCAAGGTGCTGATGTATGTGCTGCCGCTGATGGCTGCTGCGCGTGCTTTGGCCAAGACCTTGGCCGGTGAAGCGACGCTGGTGAGCTACCCAGCCATGCCGGTGCAGATCAAGACGCCGATCTGCCCAATTGTGGTCTCGCCAGTGGCCCCGAATACCGAAGGTGCTTGGGAAGTGGAGGCGGATGGCGCTAATGTGAAAGCTAGCTTCCGTGCGGCTAATGGCGACCTGTTGGGCTTTGCCTTAACGGGTAGCTATGCCACCGATATGAAAGTTAAATCGGAAATGGCCAAGGGGCTGCCAGCAATTTTGGCTTAAGCCCACTGCGGAACCATCAGTGAAAATGCCGGCATGTGCCGGCATTTTTTATGCAGAGGGGAAGCGGGTTAGCGCTGCTCTGCAGCCCCTGCTTGCTTGTACAACGTGCGGGCACGATCAATGTCTTGCTCCACGCCGTCTCCCGTTAAGTACATATCGCCAAGGCGCGACATGGCTTTGGCATAGCCTTGATTCGCCGCTTGTTCAAACCAACGAGCAGCCTTGCGACGATTCTGACGAACACCTTCTCCGCTGTAGTACATCTGCGCCAAGTTAAATTGCGCCTCTACGATGCCTTGATCAGCGGCCTCCTCATACCAGTCGGCGGCCTTGCCTTTGTCCTGCGGAACACCAACGCCTTGGTCATACATCAGGCCTAAGTTGTTTTGCGCGAGAGCTGAGCCTCGTTTTGCTGCACGGGTGAGTAGCTCTGCGGCTTTGCGGCGATCCTGGGGAAGACCCTTGCCCTCGTAGTAAGACATGCCTAGGGCGTAGAGGGCTGGTGGGTAATTTTGCTCAGCAGCCAAACGGAACCAGGTGTTGGCCACTTTATAGTCGCGCTCCACACCTAAGCCGCTGAAATACAGCGCACCTAGGTTGTATTGCGCACGGTCTAAGCCTTGTTTAGCCGATTTTGTAAACCACTCGGCTGCTTTCGTGCGATTACGCACCAAGCCATCGCCGTTGTAGTAAAAAATAGCAAAGTTGTATTGAGCTTCGGGCGACCCACGCTGGGCCTCTAGACGAGTTTGCGCCAAGGAGACGGTGCTGCGATCACCTTTGATGCTAGGGGCAGCATACGCCGCCGAAATGCCTGCACATAAGCAGAGCATCACTAAGCGATTCAAACGCGATAGGGGCATATCGTCATCCATTGAACAAAAGTACGATTAACAATTTACCAATCGATTGTCGGCACGGGAAGTGCAAAGCCCATGCAATGTGTTGGAATTGTGTTTAAACGGTCGCGTAATGGTCTTTTTCTGCAACCCAGCGTTGCAGGAGTGCTTGCTCAAGTCTAGCGTTATCTCGCATGAGGTGTTCTGCCAGCACGCGAGCCGGTTCTAGCAAGTGATGATCTCGCAGCAAATCCGCCATGCGAAAACTGATATCGCCTGTTTGGCGAGTGCCTAGTACTTCACCGGGGCCTCGCACACTAAGGTCTTTTTCTGCAATAACAAAACCATCTTGCGAGTCACGCAGAATTTGCAGGCGTTCGCGTCCGAGGCCGGATAACGGGGTTTGATAAAGCAGCACGCAGAAGCTTGCCGCCGATCCTCGTCCCACACGCCCGCGTAATTGATGGAGCTGAGACAGACCTAAGCGCTCCGGATTTTCAATCACCATGAGACTGGCGTTGGGCACATCCACGCCAACCTCAATGACGGTGGTGGCGACGAGCACGGCTATCTGACCACTCGCGAAGGCGGCCATGATGGCGGCCTTGTCAGCCGCTTTTAGCTGGCCATGAATTAAGCCAATGGCGAGATGGGGCAGAGACTCCCGCAGCAAATCAGCCGCGACCTCTGCGGCTTGCGCTTGGATTTGTTCATTGTCTTCAATCAATGTGCACACCCAATACACTTGTTGGCCATTGGCGACATGATGGGCAATACGCGTAATCAGGTCGTCGCGTCGGGTGGCGGGAAGCACGACGGTCTGGATGGGTTGTCGGCCCGGCGGCAAGCCCTGAATCACGGACGTATCGAGATCGCCATAAGCGCTCATGGCCAACGTGCGCGGAATAGGGGTGGCTGTCATGATGAGTTGATGGGGAGCGAATCCGCTGGCCAGGCCGCGTCGGGTCAGCGCTAAGCGTTGCTCAACACCGAAGCGATGTTGCTCATCAATAATCACCAAACCTAATCGGGCGAATTGCACGCTGTCTTGAAACAGCGCGTGCGTGCCGGTGACCAGGCGGCACTCGCCCGAAGCGATGCTGTTGAGCTGAGTCTGTCGCGCCTTGCCGGTGACTTTGCCGGCCAGCCATCCTACTGGAATGCCCAAGGGCTCGAACCAACTTTGAAAGCGCTGGCGATGTTGCTCTGCCAGAATTTCCGTGGGGGCCATGATGGCCACTTGGTAACCAGCGGCGAGTACGGGGCAGGCAGCGAGTGCGGCTACCACGGTTTTGCCAGAGCCTACATCCCCTTGAACCAAGCGCAGCATAGGCGTGGGTTGTTGCAGATCGTGTCGAATTTCGTGCAGTACCGTCTGCTGACCGAGGGTCAGTTGAAAGGGCAGTTGGTGAAGAAACTGTTCACTGAGTTGGGCGCTGTCGGTGCAGGCAGGCGCGGGCCACTGTCGTTGACGCTGGCGACGTTGCAGCAGACTGAGCTGATGTGCCACCAGCTCCTCGAAGGCTAATCGTTGTTGCGCAGGATGCTCGCCCGCAAGCAAGCGACGGCGGTCGCTATCGAGCGGTGGCGCATGCACATAGCGCAGGGCATCGGCCAAGGTCCAGCCGCCGCTGCTGCGCGCGGGCAGCACATCCACCAGTGCATCGGTTTGATCCAGCAGGGGCAGGGCTCGTGCCATTAACTCCCGCAATCGGCGTTGCGTCAGGCCATCCACCAACGGGTAAATTGGCGTGAGCGTGGCGGTCAGGCTGGATTCGGGCGACGCCGCTTCTTCACTCAGGAACTCGACTTCAGGATGCACCATTTCAGGTCCTAGCGGGCCCAGGCGCACCTCACCAAAAACGCGTACGCGCAGACCTGGCCGGTAGCTTTCTTTTTGACTTTGTCGGAAATGGTAAAAGCGCAGGGTAAGGCCGCCCGTGTGGTCACGCAGGCGAACGAGCAAGGCGCGGCGGCGACCAAGTGCGATATCCGCGAGTTTCACTTCGCCTTCGGCCAAGGTGGTCATGCCAGGAATCAACGCGCCGAAGGGCGTGATTTGACTACGGTCTTCGTATTGGCGAGGGAGAAGAAACAGCAGGTCTTCAACCGTGTTAATGCCTAGTTTCGCAAGCTTTTCGGCTAGCGCCGGGCCTACGCCACGGAGTTGACGCATGGGCAGCGAGTGAAGAAAGCCGCTGGCCGATGTCATGTGAGACGAACAGCGCCCGGGAGTTGCAACAATTGCAAGGCTTGTGTGAGTGCCTCTAAGGCGCGCCGACGCGGGAAGCGGTAGCGGCTGGCAAGTACGATTTGGCGCATAGGGGCAGGTTTGAGCGGTCGAGAAATAACGTCGTCGTCTACTAGGTAAGGTTCGGCAATAGCCGGGATAAACGTGCTGCCCAGGCCGTTGGCAACCATATGACGCAGCGTCATGAGCGAGCTGCCGGTACGGATGCTGCCGGCGGCACTGCTCAGGGCACAAGTCTCTAGCACTTGGTCTCGGAAGCAATGGCCTTCTCCGAGCATCAAGAGCGGGCTATTACTGACCTCACTACTATTAATGCTGCGGCGTTTCGCCCAAGGGTGTTGCGCCGACATTAACAAGCTAAAGGGCTCTTCAAACAAGGCTACGACGCGTGTCTCCGGTGGCTCGAAGGGCAGAGCCACCAGAATGGCGTCTAAGTCGCCATTGGCGAGTTGTTGATCAAGCACATGGGTATAGTTTTCTTCTAAATACAGCTTTAAGGGGCTGGCACTGGCTCTGAGTTGCCGTATTAAGGCCGGAAATAAGTAGGGCCCCAGTGTAAAAATGGCGCCGACACGCAGGGGTTCGGCAAATTCGTCTCTGGCCTGATTGGCGAGATGCGTGAGTGTTTCCGCTTCATTGAGCACCACTTGCGCTTGTGCAATGACGGCTTCGCCGGCAGGTGTGACGAGGACCCCATGACGATGGCGTTCGAATATACTCAAATTGAGCGATTCTTCGAGTTTGCGAATGGCCACCGACAGCGTCGGTTGCGCCACATGGCAACGCTCAGCCGCGCGGCCAAAATGGCGCTCTTGGGCTAAGGTGACTAAATAACGAAGCTCGGTCAGTGTCATGGGCCATCACACGAATTGGTTTCAATGAACAGTAGCTAAAACCTATGAGTTTGGGAATTCAATGGCAAGAATATTAATCGTGGGTGCGGGCGATGTGGGTGGCCGCGTTGCGGTGCTTTTGGCCGAGCAGGGCCATCGTGTTTGGGCATTGCGTCGGTCCATGCCCGAACAACGGCAGCCGCTAGCGGGAGTGCAAACACTGGTCGCGGATGTCACACGCCCAGAAACCCTGACGCAGTTGCCAGAGAACATAGACGTGGTCATAACGGCCCTGAGCCCAGGTGAGTCCAGCGAAGCGGCCTACCGTCGAGTGTATGTGGAGGGCACACGTCATCTGCTTCAGGCCCTAGAGGGGCAGAACGTGATTCGTCACTTTTGGGTGTCATCAACCAGCGTGTACGGTGAACAAACTGGTGCTTGGATCGATGACAACACGCCCGTTGCTGCCAGCAGCCCAACCACCGATGCCTTAATTGCTGCGGAAGCGTTGGCCGAGGCATCCTCAATCCCGTGCACCCTGGTGCGCTTTGGCGGGCTGTATGGTCCGGGGAGGCATTGGTTATTGCGTTGGGTCAGTTCGGGGCGCCCCATGCAGTCACAACCGCCGGTGTGGAGCAACCGCATACACGTTGAAGATGCCGCAGGCTTTCTGGCCCATCTCGCGATGCTAGCTTTACGAGGAGACACACTGCACGACAGTTATATCGGCGTGGATGATGCGCCCAGTGCGCAGCATGAGGTACTGACTTGGCTGGCGCAGCAGCTAGGCTGCGCGGTGCCTCCTGAAGTGACCGAAGTCAGCACTCAGCGGGGAAAGCGACTGCGCAATATACGATTACGTGCCAGTGGCTATGCATTGCGTTACCCGAGTTTTCGAGAGGGTTATTTGCAGGTGCTGTTGCAGGTATTGGCGGCTCGAGAAGCGCATTAACATTTCTTTGATGGCCCGATTAAGGCAATCGCATTACCATCCCGTCATATAAATAAAACAATTCGGCTATTTCCAGCCAGTGAGGGGCAGTATGCAGTTGCGCACAGTTTCCGCAGCACTTGTGGCGTTATCACTTTATGGGTGTGGCAGTGGCTCTGAAAATAAGCCAGACCCTCAGGGTGAAACGGGGACTAAATCGGAGCGTGTGGCGAGCTTCAAGGTGCCCAATCGGACGCAGCAAACGCCAGAAAATGCCAACGAAGCTTCGTGTGCCCGTAAAGCTAATTTAACGGGTGGCCGCCATCATCAAGTGAAATTGACCTCGGCCAGTGGCAAGGTCATTAGCTTTGAAGTCATTGAACCCAAAATCATTAACTGTACGGTGGGTAACCCCCTCGTCCTTCAAGGCCACGGCTTTGGCGGCTCGCGTACGATTGACCCCGCCGGTACGTTTCTCGAGCGCTTACAAAACAACGGTTATGCCGTTATTAGTATTGACCAGCGTGGCTTTGGTGAAAGCACGGGCACCGTGCGCGTCATGGACCCCAATGCCGAAGGTAAAGATCTGCTGCAAATCTTGGATTGGGCCGAGAAAAATCTCGATTATCTGGCGCAAGACACCACGGATAATGTGAACTTCAACCTAGTTGCCGGCGCTACTGGAGGCAGTTATGGCGGCATGTATCAAATGTTGATTCACAACATGGATCCTAAGCAGCGACTGGATGCATTAACGCCGGACATCACCCCGCATGATTTGCGTTATAGCCTGAACCCCAACAGCACCATTAAGTCGGCTTGGGTGGCTCTATTAGCCGTGGGTGGAGAAGCAGGTGCGAGCGAGAAATTAATTGGCGGCTTAGATCCGGTGTTAAAAGAAACGCTGCTGCGCGGTGCCGCAACCAACACGATACACGCGGGCGCGCTGCCATTCTTCTATTACCACAGCGTGCGTTACTTTACGGACGCTAAGCCTGCGAGCGCACAGGAGCCCATGGACTTTCTGGGGGCTCCCTTGAGTGATCTGTTAACCTATGAAGTGCCCGCAACCAAACCAAAGCCGGTGAGCATTCTGTTTTCGCAAGGCATGCGCGATACCTTATTTGACTTCAACAATGGTTGGGACAATTTCCAAGCGTACAAGGCGATTGGCGGCGACGTCCGTTTGATGACACATGAGTCCGGTCATATTTTGCCGGGTACGCAAACGATCTTGGCGCAAGCGGGGCCGTTAGGTGACGCAGTCAATCAGATCACTGATCAGCTAAATGGCGCCGGGCTGAGTACGGTGGAGCTGCAGAAGCCGTCAGGCGCTAATGCTTGCGGCGGCCTAGATCGCTTTGATCTGACCCTGGCCTTCCTCAATGAAAAGCTGAATCCGCCCAACAAAGTGGCCAGCTCTGCCGCCATTGTGGCGGGATTGGATAGGCTGAAAAGTCAGGTGTGTTTATCACTGGACGATAAAAAAGCGGCCTGGGTCAATGCGGACCAAATTGCAGACAAAAATTTAGTAAAAGCAGTTCCCATTCCAGCCACCACCTTGCCGGTGGCCAATTCCTTATTGGGCCTGACCAGTCTGCTACAACCCACGTTTATTCCGCTGGCAAACCTGCCCGCAGCGCGCCGCACGGTGGCGGGCATCGGCCAGCTAAAAATTAAATTAGCCTCGATACTGCCGGTTGATGGCTGTGCATTCGCAGGCTCTCTGCCGCCGGAATTCCCCATCAAAGGCTGTGATGCGATTGTCTATATTGGTTGGGGTGCAAAGTCTGGCTCAGCAGCGCCGCGCTTACTTGATGAGCAAGTCGTACCGGTACGTGGGCTGGGTGATCACACCATCAGAATGGTGGGCGTTGCTGACGAGTTGGCCGCTGACGAAAGTTTGGGCTTGCTGGTTTATGGCTACCACTTGCAGTACTTAACCAGTATTTCGCGTGACCTCTTGGTGCCCGCGGTGACGGTGAGTGGCACGGTGGATGTGCCATTGCTAAACCCGTAACCGCTGGGCGAGGGTGGTGCTGCGCTTAGACCGGCACCACCACAATGCCATCCATTTCAACTAATGCGGCACGGGGTAGCGAGGCTACGCCAATGGCCGCGCGCGCTGGGTAGGGCTGCTGAAAATAACGCGCCATGATTTCGTTAACCAGGGCGAAATGGCCCAAGTCTGTTAAGAAAATATTGAGCTTAGCAATGTCATTGAGGCTGGCGCCGCCGGCTTCACAGACTGCTTTCAGGTTGTCAAAAACCTGCACGATTTGCGCCTCAATGCCGTCCACCATCTGCATGCTGGCAGGGTCCAAGCCGATTTGGCCAGACAAATAAATGGTGTTACCCACTTTCACCGCTTGCGAGTAAGTGCCGATGGCGGCAGGTGCAGCGTTCGTGGAAATGATGGAACGATTCATAGCGACTCCCAAGAGAAAGAAAAATGACGGCGTCAGGCTTTGACGCGAATAACTTTATCGACGCCGGTCAACACGCGGATACGTTTAATAATCTGCGCCAGATGAATACGGTCTTTTACCAAGAGGCCGAGCTGCATCACACCGTGATGCGAGCCCTTTTCTTCGATGCTGATGTGCTCGATATTGGCATTGCTATCGGTGACCACGCTGGCAATGGTCGCCAATAAGCCCCGTTGATTCACCAGAGCAATGCGCAATTCACTTTGAAACTCCCGATCAATTTTATCGGACCAACGAAGCGGTAGGCATTTATCTGGGCTGGCGCGCAACTCCGTGCTGATGTTGCGGCACTTCTGGCGATGCACAACGATGCCGCGACCGGCGCTGAGATGGCCCATGATGTCATCGCCCGGAAGAGGGCGGCAGCAACGAGCATAGGACACAACCAGCCCTTCCGTGCCGCGAATCGCAATGCCTTTGGCGGCGGCGTTGCGCTTAGAAAATAGCTTATCGAGAATGCCCTCTTCCTCGGGCACGAGGCGACGAGCAACGATTTGTGGAACCTGATTGCCCAGCCCCACGCTTTCTAAAAGCTCTTCTAATTCCTGCATGCCAAGTTCACGCAGTACTTTCTTCACCGTTTTTTCCGGCAGGGTGTCTAAGCTGGCGCCAATATTGGAAAGCGCCTTAGCGAGCAGGCGTCGACCGAGATCTTGAGATTCGCTACCTTGCTGATCTTTTAAGAAGTGGCGAATTTTAGCTCGGGCACGACTGGTCACAACGAAATCGAGCCAGCCCGGGTTAGGGCGTGCACCTGGTGCGGTGACGATCTCCACGGTTTGTCCGGTCATCAGCGGTAAACTGAGCGGCGCGAGCCGGTTGTCTACGCGAGCAGCCACGCAGGTATCGCCCACATCGGAGTGCACAGCATAGGCAAAATCCACCGGGGTGGCGCCACGCGGCAGGGTCATGATGCGACCCTTGGGCGTGAACAAATAGACCTCGTCGGGGAATAGATCGACCTTTACGCTCTCAATGAACTCTAGCGAGTCCCCGGCGTTACGCTGCAGCTCCAGCAATGACTTCATCCACTCGCGCGCACGGGTTTGCGAAGTGTTAGTGAAGCCATCCGACTTATACAACCAATGCGCGGCTATGCCATTGCTGGCCATTGCATCCATTGCTTCCGAACGAATTTGCACTTCAATGGGTACCCCGCGCGGGCCTTTGAGCACGGTATGCAGCGATTGGTATCCATTGGTTTTCGGAATGGCGATGTAATCTTTGAATTTGCCCGGTATCGGCTTATACAAATTATGCATGATGCCCAGTGCCCGGTAGCAGGCATCGACGTTTTCGACGATGACGCGGAAGCCATAAACATCCATAATTTCGGCGAAATTGCGGCGTTTATCGCGCATTTTCTCGTAAATGCTGTAAAGATGCTTTTCTCGGCCTTCAACACGAGCGGTCAATCCTTCGCTCTTAAGGCGTTCGCTCAAGGCAGCTTCCAGCGTGACGACCATTTCTTTGCGGTGGCCGCGCGCAGCGAGAACGGCGCCACGAATGCGCTCGGCGCGCATGGGCCAAATGGCTTGGAAGCCTAACTCTTCGTATTCAATGCGGATGTCATTCATGCCCAGTCGCATGGCGATGGGGGCATAGATTTCCAGTGTTTCGCGCGCCACCCGTTTGCGTTTTTCCAGCGTCAGCACATCCAACGTGCGCATATTGTGCAGGCGGTCAGCCAACTTAACGACGATAACGCGGACATCCTGCGTCATCGCCAAAATCATTTTCTGGAAGTTTTCGGCCTGAGCCTCGGCTTTGGAATTGAAGTGCACTTGGGTGAGCTTGGTAACGCCATCCACCAGCATCGCTACATCAGGCCCAAAGTCAGTGCTCAGGGCCTCTTTCGAAACGCCCGTGTCCTCAATCACGTCATGCAGCATCGCGGCCATCAAGCTCTGATGGTCCATGTGCATGTCGCACAAAATATGGGCAACGGCTAGCGGGTGCGTGACATAAGGGTCGCCATTGCGTCGAAACTGACCGAGATGGGCCTGTTCGGAGAAAAAGTAGGCACGACGAATGTCTGCCACTTGGTCTGGTGTCAGGTAATCGGATAGGCGTTTACAGAGGGTGTCGATGCCGGAGCTCATGGGTTGAGTCTCCGGCTTCGCAGGCCGCGTCGTCAAGGCAGACAAGCGGCTAATTTTGCTGGAATTTATTTAAAGCTCAACAGGCGGTTGGTATTCGAGGTCGCCGAGGTTGCTGAGGTCAGGCAGCGCTTCTTCTTCTTGCACTTCCGTGAGAATGGCGCGCGTGACATGGCCAGCAGCGATTTCGCGCAGAGCCATGACGGTAGGCTTGTCATTTTCCCACGGCAGAGTGGCTTCTTTGCCGCCAGTCGCGAGTTGACGAGCACGCTTGGAAGCGACCAGCACGAGCTCGAAACGGTTATCTAGGTTGGTTAAGCAGTCTTCGACGGTTACACGGGCCACGATGTCTCTCCGAAGGCGTGATCGCTGCGCCGAGCTGGGGAGCGATCACAAAAGAGGCGGAATATTACGCGACGAGCCGCCTCAACGCAATGATTAAGACTTAACCACCGGTGAGCAGTCGTTTGATCAGTTCGGCCTGACGGTCGGCTTGGGCTCGATGGGATTGGCGCGCCGCACGGACAATCGCTTGCAGGTCAGCCAGTGCGGTGGGGAAATCATCGTTAATGACGAGGTAGTCGAACTCGCTGTAATGCGTGATGTCGGCAATGGCTTCGCTAAGACGATGCGCAATGACCTCATTGCTGTCTGTGCCGCGTCCGTTCAGGCGCTCGGCGAGTGCCTTAAGTGATGGCGGCAAAATGAAGATGGATAAGGCCTGCGGCATCAGCGCACGAACAATCTGAGCACCCTGCCAGTCAATTTCAAGAATGACATCGTGATCCTTGGCGAGTTGTTGTTCGACCCACGTGCGGGAAGTGCCATAGAGGTTGCCAAAGACTTCAGCATGTTCAAGGAACTGACCGGCCGCGACCTCAGCTAAGAATTGTTCGCGCGAGGTGAAATGATAGTTCACGCCATCGACCTCGCCAGGGCGAGCTGGGCGCGTGGTGTGCGACACGGATACTCCCAGACGGTCGGCATCGGCCACCAAGGCTTTCACGAGTGAGGTTTTGCCTGTGCCGGAGGCGGCGGCGATGATAAACAGGGTGCCGGACATGGCCTCGCTCCAAAAATTACAAAGAATGGAGTTTAGCGCATGCAGCAGGCAGTGGTCGTGTGCGTGATTGTAAGGCCACTGACAGTGACTGCTGGGTCGTGATAAAACGCGTTGTCACATTAAAAATAGGTTGGATCATGCTAGGTATTCCGCTGGGGCTGATGACCGCAAACGCCGTGGAGTGGGTCATGCACAAGTATGTGCTGCATGACATGGGTCGCGATCCGAAAAACTTCTGGGCCTTTCATTTTCACGAGCATCACAAAGTGGTGCGTAAGAATGCCTACCACGATCCGAACTACGAGAAATTCCCGCTCGGCCTGCACGCTCAGGGCAAGGAAGCGTGGGGTTTGATCGCGGCCAGCGCGGCGGTGGCACCGTTGTTCCCGGTAGCGCCGTTTTATGTGGGCACGCTCTGGTATTGCGCGGCCAACTACTATCGCGTGCACAAAAAGTCGCACATGGACCCAGCGTGGGGGCGAGCCAACATTCCCTGGCACTACGACCATCACATGGGCCGTAACCCGAACGCCAACTGGTGTGTGACCAAGCCGTGGTTCGACTACGTCATGGGCACGCGTGAATTCATGCCGGATGCCCCGCGTGAGAATAATGTGCTTGGGCTGCAGAAGCTGCCGCAGTGGCTGGCGAAGCGCTTGCCGGACCCGATGCGCTTCGGGCGCGTGGTTGGCGCACCGCTGAAGTCTGTGCCATCCGTGGCGTGAAGTGTGTTGACGCTCAGTGCGGATCGTTGAACGAACTATCCCAATAAACCGGTCGTGGCGGCGGTGTCGTCACCCCCGGTTTTGCCTGTAGATATTCTCCAAGCACGCGCGACCAGAGCGTGAGAAAGTGTGAGGCGAAAGCGTCGCTTTTCATTAAATGGCGCTCCATCGCCATGCCCGTGAGCAGCCAGTGCGTAAGCACGAACAGGTGCGTGGCATTAACGCCATCTCGCGCTGGCTCAAAGTAGTGTTGCGTCGCCACTTCAAGTGTTTTGTATCCCACGGCCCAGAGTTTCTGAATGATGGCCGACAGCTCATCATCGCGCCGACTCGCCAGCATGAGCTCCATCAAGGCCAGGCTCTCAGTTTTGCCGAAGAGCTCGTGCCAGCTCGCCAGAATCATGTCGTTGAGGCGATTGTCCGAGTGCTCGAGTGCGCGAATGGCATGGCCGAGATAGATGTAGAGCTGTCGAATCAGATGGTCCGCCGTGGCCTCAATAAGCGATGCCTTGGTCGGGAAGTGATGCAGCGGAGCCCCGCGCGATACGCCGGCGGCAGTGATGATCTGACTGACGGTGGTGCCAACATAACCTTCGGCAGCCAGACATTGCGCCGTGGCCTCGATCAGACGCTGGCGCATGGCGTTGCTGCGCTCGGCTTGGGTGCGGCGGGCGCTGTCATTGACGGCACCGGAAGCAGCAGCTTCAGTCATCTTGGCATTCTCTCGCGACCATCTTTGTTGCCGCATTCTAACGATCATTTCACTGGACCGGGACTCGGTCATTTCATGACTGCGTGGTCATAAATTGCTTGACAGTATCTCAGCCTGCGCGGTAAACACAAACATGTTGTACGACCGTATTGTAAATATTCTTCATTAGCGCGGCCGACACTTGGGAGAGTTGAACGATGTCCAATCTGCGTTTTGACGGCCGCGTGGCCATTGTGACCGGGGCTGGTAACGGCCTTGGTCGTTCGCACGCCCTGATGTTGGGTGCGCTCGGGGCCAAGGTGGTGGTCAATGATCTGGGGGGTGGCGCGCATGGCGACGGCAAGTCCTCCGCAGCGGCCGACAAGGTCGTGGAAGAAATCAAGGCGCTCGGTGGTGATGCCGTGGCCAACTACGATTCCGTGGAACACGGCGCGAGCATCGTGCAGACGGCGCTGGATGCCTTCGGCACGGTCGACATCGTCATCAACAACGCCGGCATCCTGCGTGATGTCAGCTTCCAGAAGATGACCCAGGGCGACTGGGACCTGATCCTCAAGGTGCATCTCACCGGGTCGATGAGCGTGTCGCACGCGGCGTGGCCGATCATGCGCGAGAAGGGCTACGGCCGCATCATCATGACCACCTCGGCGGCGGGCATCTACGGCAACTTCGGCCAGGCCAACTACTGCGCGGCCAAGCTCGGTCTCGCCGGCCTCGCCAACTGTCTCGCCGAGGAGGGTCGCAGCAAGGGCATCCACGTCAACACCATCGCGCCCATCGCGGCGTCGCGCCTGACCGAGACGGTGATGCCGCCGGAGCTGCTGGCCAATCTAAAGCCAGAGAATGTCAGCCCGTTGGTGGCCTGGCTCTGCCATGAGGATTGCGAAGAGACCAAGGGTCTGTTCGAGGTCGGCGCTGGTTACATTGCCAAGCTGCGCTGGGAGCGCACGCAGGGCCAGTCATTCCCATTGGGCAAGGCGTTCAGCATTGATGACGTGGCGAAGAAATGGGACACGATCACTGATTTCACCGACGCCGGCCACCCGGCCAGTGTGAACGATTCCTTCGCACCGATTCTGCACAACATCAACAACCCGCGCCTGGGCGGGAACGAGTTCATTGATCTCGATGAAGCCGCCAAGGCCGAGCTGGTGCTGGAAAACAGTTACGACGAGCGCGATATCGCGCTGTATGCGCTGGGCATCGGTGCCGCGCGCGACCCGATGGACGCTACCGAGCTGGGTTATGTGTACGAGCTGGGGTCGGACTTCCGGGTGCTGCCGACCTACGGCGTGATGCCGCAGTCCAACGCCATGCTGGCGGCGGCCAAGGCCGGCGGCCTGAAGCTGCCGGGCATGAATTTCGGCTTTGATCGCCTGCTGCACGGCGAGCAGTACACCGAGATCAAGCGCCCGCTGCCGCCGCAGGCCAAGCTACGGCACGTGTTCAAGTTCAAGGAAGCCTTCGACAAGGCGCCGAATGCGGTGGTGACCTTTGCCGTGCACAGCTATGACGAGACCGGCGAGGAGATCATCTACAACGAGATGACCTCCTTCGTGAAGGGCGCGGGTGGCTGGGGCGGCGATCGCGGGCCATCGGCGGACATCAATGTGCCGCCGGCGCGCGAGCCGGATGCGGTCATCGAGGAGAAGACCGATGACAACCAGACGCTGCTGTATCGCCTGTCCGGCGACTGGAACCCGCTGCATGCCGATCCGGCTTTCGCCAGGGCGTTCGGTTTCGAGAAGCCCATCCTGCATGGCATGTGTACTTTCGGCTACTGCGGTCGCCATGTGGTGAAGGCGTTCAGCGGCAACGACCCACGCTATTTCAAGAGCATCAAGGTGCGCTTCGCCAAGAGCGTGTTTCCGGGCGAGACTCTGGTCACGAAGATGTGGAAGGAGTCCGACACCCGCATCCTCTTCGAGACTTCAGTGAAGGAGCGCGGCGAGGTGGTGATCAAGAACGCCGCTGTGGAACTGTATGCCGAGATTCCTGCGCCCAAGGCGAAGGCTGAGCCGGCGGCTGCCAAGGGTGCGGCCAGTGGCGTTGACGAGGGTGTGACGCTGGCTGATGTGTTCGGCGGCATTAAGGCGTTTGTGGCAGCCAAGCCGGCGCTGGTGGCGGAAACCAAGACCTCGTTCCAGTTCGTTTTCCACAACCAGGAATCGAGCTGGTTCATCGATCTCAAGAATGGAGCAGGCGCGGTCGGCAGCGGTCAGATCGACAAGCCCGATGTGACCATCGAGCTCGATGCCGAGCACATCGACACGCTGTTCGGCGGTGATCTGGGCGCGGTGCAGAAGCTCTATTTCGGCGGCAAGATGAAGGTGCATGGCAATGTCATGGCCTCGAACAAGCTGACCGTGCTCTCGGGCATGGACAAGGCCCTGGTTGAGCAGGCGCGGGCTACGCGTGTCGCGGCGGGTGGTGGAGCTGCTTCCGAGGCGGCAGCGCCGGCAGCAGATGAAGCCGTGACGCTGGCGGATGTCTTCGGTGGCATCAAGGCCTTCGTGGCGGCCAAGCCGGAGCTGGTCGAGCAGACCAAGACCAGCTTCCAGTTCACTTTCCACAATCCCGAGTCGAGCTGGTTCATTGACCTGCGCAATGCGCCGGGCAGCGTGGGCGCCGGCACAGCGGTGAAGCCGGACGTGACCATCGAGCTCGACAGCCAGTATGTGGATACGCTGTTTGGCGGCGATCTGGCGGCCGTGCAGAAGCTGTTCTTCGGCGGTCAGCTCAAGATCAGCGGCAATGTCATGGCGTCGAACAAGCTCACGGTGCTGGCCGACATGGACAAGGCGCTGGTGGAAAAAGCGCGTCAGGCGCGTCTGGCCAGCGGTGCATCGGCCGAGGCGGCGGTGGCCGCCAAAGCGCCGCGCGAGGTCTTCGCGGATCGCCTGTTCGCGGCGCTGACCGAGAAGCTGGGACGGGGCGAGCTGAAGACCGGGCTGACGGCCGTGCTGCAGTTCAACCTCCACGACCTCGACGCGGTGTGGTCGGTGGACTTCGGTGGCCGCGAGGTGGCGCGCCGTGCGGTGGCCTCGCCGGCGGCGGTCATCGGCCTCAGTGACGACACCCTGAAGGCACTGGCCGACGGTGGCGATCTGCGGGCGCTGTTCCAGAAAGGCGCGTTGAGCGTGGTCGGCGATGTGCGGCTGGCGCGCGAGCTGACCTGTCTGGCCGGACTGCTCTGATCCAGTTTGCCTGACTGCCGGGCGGCTTCGGCCGCCCGGATCAACCCTGAATTCAACGAGAGAAAGCATCATGAAAAATCGTGTGAACGTGATTGGCGTGGGCATGACCAAGTTCGCCAAGCCCGGTGCCAGCGACGACTACCATGTGATGGCCGCCGCCGCGGGCCGCCTGGCGCTGAATGACGCCGGCATCCGCTACGACGAGATCGAGCAGGCCTACACCGGCTATGTCTATGGCGACTCCTGCAGCGGCATGCGCGCCGTGTACGAGATCGGCCTCACCGGCATTCCCATCTTCAACGTGAACAGCAACTGCTCCACCGGTTCCAGCGCGTTGTATCTGGGTCGCCAGGCTATCGAGTCCGGCCTGGCCGAGTGCGTGCTGGTGGTGGGTTTCGAGAAGATGGAAAAGGGCGCGCTCGGGGCCAAGTTCAACGACCGCGAATCCTCCATGTCGCTGCATGCGCAGGTCATGCTCGATGCCCAGGGCTTCACCAGCGCGCCGCCGGCCGCGCAGATGTTCGGCGGTGCCGGCCGCGAGTATCGCTGGCAGCATGGCACCAAAAAGGAGACCTTTGGCAAGATCGCCGAGAAGGCGCGTCGTCATGCCAGCAAGAACCCGTATGCGTTGTTCGGGCAGGTGCTTTCGCTGGAAGAAATCATGGCCTCGGAGGAAGTCTTCGATCCGCTGACCCGCTTTCAGTGCTGCCCGCCGACCTGTGGTGCCGGTGCTGCCGTGCTCTGCTCGGACGCCTTCGCTGCCAAGCATGGCATCAAGAACCCGGTCTACATCGCCGCGCAGGCCATGACCACGGACTTCCCGAGCAGCATCCACGAGAACTCGATGATCAAGATGGTCGGTTACGACATGACCAAAAATGCGGCGCGTCAGGTCTACGAGGCGGCCGGCATCGGCCCGGAAGACGTGGATGTGGTCGAGCTGCACGACTGCTTCACGGCCAACGAGCTGCTGACCTACGAGGCGCTGGGGCTGTGCTCGGAAGGTGGCGCCGAGAAGTTCATCTGGGACGAAGACAACACCTACGGCGGCAAGGTCGTGACCAACCCGTCCGGCGGTTTGTTGTCCAAGGGTCACCCGCTCGGCGCGACCGGACTGGCGCAGTGCACGGAGCTGGTCTGGCAGCTGCGCGGCACCGCCGATCAGCGTCAGGTGGCCGGCGCGCGCGTGGCGCTGCAGCACAATCTCGGCCTCGGAGGGGCTTGCGTGGTCACGATGTATCGTCGTGACTGAGCTCTAACTTACCTGTGACGTCTGTACAGGGGTTGCCTGCCAAGCAGCATGCGATTTGAACTTGTCAGGTCAACCCCGTAAGCTCCGCGATTGGTAGACCTTTTGGTCACTTTTGACGGCATTTGCCATTTTCGGGGCTTCATGGACGCATATATCGCCGACTTTCAAGCCAACTTATGGCTATACATCTCGATTCCGTTTATTAGCGGTTTGATCGGCTACGTCACGAAAGTGGTGGCGATCAAAATGATGTTCCACCCCATCGAATTCTGGGGCATCAAACCGTTTTTCGGCTGGCAAGGTATTGTGCCGCGCAAATCCGTAAAAATGGCCACCATCGCCGTGGATCTGATGACCGAGCGCTTAATTAAGCCCGAAGAAATCTTTGCCAGACTTGACCCCAAGCGCATCGCCCGTGAAATCGAAACGCCGATGATGGAAGCATCGGAAGATATCGTGCGTGAAGTCATGCACCAGTATCAGCCGGGACTCTGGGAGGGTATGCCCGAGTTCATGCGTCAAGCCATCATTAAACGCGTGAAATCGGAAGCACCGAAAATCGTGGCCACGATCATGGGCGAGGTGCAGCACGATGTGTCGCGCTACTTCGATATTCGCCACATGGTTATCAGCAATCTGCAGAAAGATAAGACGCTATTGAATGAAGTGTTCCAGCGTGTGGGTAAGCAGGAGCTGAAGTTCTTTTGCACCGCCGGCTTTTATTTCGGCTTCACCATCGGCCTGGTGCAGATGGTGTGTTGGGTTATCTTTAAGCAGCCGTGGATGTTGCCCGCCTTTGGTGGTTTTGTTGGTTTGGTGAGTGATTGGCTGGCGCTGCAAATGCTCTTCCGCCCGCTCAATCCGAAAAAGTTCATGGGCTTCACGATTCATGGCTTATTTTTGAAGCGTCAGAATGAAGTGGCTTCCGATTACGCCGCGCTCATCTCCAAACAAATTCTCACGCCCGGCATCATGATGGAGGAGCTGTTTACTGGCCCGAAATCGGACCGAGTGATTCAATTACTACAGCGCCATGTCCGCCGTGTCATCGATGAACAAGCCGGTCTTGCGCGCCCGCTGGTGCTCTACGCCGTGGGCACCGAACGCTACATTCAAATGAAAGCGACGGTAGCCGAACGTATTTTAGAGAAGCTGCCTGACACCATGAAGTACATGGAAAATTACGCCGAAGATGCCATGGATGTGCGCAATACGCTAATTACGCGTATGAAGCAGTTAACACCTACCGAGTTCGAAGGCATGCTGCGTCCGGCCTTTAAAGAAGAAGAATGGATTCTGATTACGGTCGGTGCGGTGCTCGGCTTTTTGGTCGGCGAAATGCAAATCCAGTTCATGCTCTAACGTGACCCGTAGGCATCAATAAAAAGTAGGAGGGTCGCTATGGCGATTAGGGCAAAAGATTTAGGGCCGGATGTGCCGCGTAGAGGCAATGCCGTCGGCCAATTTGTCGGCGAGTTAATGTTGAAATTGTTGCGTTGGGAAATCGTTGGCGTGCCGCTGTCGGCGCCCAAGGCCATGTTTATTGGCGCCCCACATACGTCTAATCGTGATGCCCTAATTGCAGTGGCCGTGATGCTAGCGTTGCGCTTGCGAATTAATGTCATGGTCAAGGCCGAGCTCTTTGTCGGCCCGTTCGGCAAGCTCATTCACTGGTTCGGTATGCGCCCGGTGTATCGCAGCAAATCCATGGGCCTAGTCGAGCAGTCGGCTCAGCAGTATCGCGACACCGACAAGCTGTATCTAGGCATTGCGCCTGAAGGTACGCGTCATGCCTCTAAGGCGTGGAAGTCCGGTTTCTACCATATTGCGGTGATGGCAGGGGTGCCGATCCAGCCATTCGCGCTGAACTTTGGTGAGCGCAAATTGGAGTTTTTTCCCTTGTTTACGCCGACCGGCGATATCGATGCCGACATAAAGTACCTCATTGGATTGTATCGTGGCGTGGTGCCAGCCGACCCCAGCCGGCTCTCGATTCCGCTGCGCGAGTTAAACGAAAAGGACTAAGTGATGAACCCGATTATGCGCCGCGCCTTGAATGCCGGACTGTCTGCGAATTCGCGTGTCGCCTCGGTGGTGGACAATGCGTTTGACTGGCTGTTTCTGCGCGAAACGCTGGTGCAATCGGGCCTTACCGCGCACGAAGTGATTTTTGAATCAGATCCGATGTCGTTGCGTTATTACCCGCCGCCCGCTGAGCAATTCATCGAGATGGCCGATAACGAACGCGTGCGCGTCGAGCATCAGCGGCATCCGGTACCGCTGGTTTTAGTGCCACCGCTGGGCGTCACCACCGAGTCGTTTGATTTAATGCCGCATCGCAGCCTAGTGCGCTATATGGCCGCCCGGGGCTTCCATGTCTATCTGATTGACTGGGGCAAGCCGCAGCGTCGCCATGCGCAGTTGGGTATGCAGGATTACGCGCAGCACATGATGAGTGATGCCCTAGCTGAGGTGCGCCGTCACTCGGGCAGCGAAGATGTGTCACTCATGGGTTGGTGCATGGGTGGCCTGCTGTCGCTGGTCTATATGGGTCTGACGCAGGATCAGCACATTCGCAATCTGATTACCATTGCTAGCCCCATTAACATGCGCGGTGGCGGCATTGTGGCGAAGGCAGCCACCGCCATGAATGCGCCCGCTCAATTGGTACGCAAATTCAGTGGCTGGCGCTTACACAACCTGAATCCCAGCCGCCTGCATTCGCCGGGTTGGATGACCACGTTGGGCTTTAAGCTCACTGACCCCATCGGCAGCATTACCACCTACTGGGATTTGCTGACCAAGCTCTGGGATCGCGACTTTGTCGAGAGCCATTCGACCACGGCCGACTACCTGAACAATATGCTGGATTATCCCGGCGGCGTGATTCAGGACATGATGGTGAAGATGGCCATCGACAACCAGATGGCCACCGGTCGTATTGAAATTCGCGATGCCGTGGCGGATCTCACCACCATCACCGCCAATATGCTGGTGTTTGCCGGTAAGACCGATGTGCTGGTACCCGAGGGAATTGCCCGCCGCAGCATTGAATTGGTGGCCTCCAAAGACAAACAGTTCCATGTCTCTCCAGGTGGGCATATGGGCGTGATTCTCGGTAGCAAAGCCGTGAAGTCCGTTTGGGAGCCGACGGTGCAGTGGTTGTCGTCACGCTCGCAATGGTCAGCGGATGGCCGTCAACGCAGCAGTACCGCCGACATGACCGCGCGTCAAGCGCGTCAACGCCGCATCGCGGAAGACCCAACGCTGTAAGTTTATTTGTGAAAGGATAAAAGCCATGCCAGCAGCAAACGCGCGTCGAGCCGATAAGTACCCGGTACAACGCTTGCTCGAACATGCCCGCAAAGCGCCCGACAAAATCTGGTTGGTGCAACCGGCCGGTGACAGCGTTCGCCAATGGACTTGGTCGCAAGCGGCGCGCGAAGTTGGCCGTATGGCAGCTGCCCTGAAGGCACAGAATTGGCCCGCCGGCAGTGCCATTGCGATCTCGGGCCGGAACACCGCGCATTGGTTTCTTGCCGATTTAGCGATTCAGTGGGCAGGGCATGTCACTGTTGGTTTATTTCCTAAACAAGCGCCCTCGGCAACGCAATACATTCTGCAGCACTGCGAAGCGCGGGCGGTGTTTCTCGGGCCCATGCCTGATGGTGCGGATTTTCTGGCCGCTATTCCTGAAGGCGTGACCACCATTCGTTTCCCGTATGTGGAAGCCCCGCATGCGGATATTGATTGGGACGATATGGCGCAGGCACAGTCTCCACTCAGCCAATACGACAGACCCGAACCCGACACACTGATGACACTGATTTATACCTCAGGCACCACGGGTCACCCCAAGGGCGTCATGATTACTTACGGCGCCATGGCGTGGACGGCACAAGCCTTTTTGTCCAAGTTGCCACCCGCTTCCGCTCAAGAGCGCTTGTTTTCCTACTTGCCCTTGGCCCATGTGCTGGAGCGCGCGGCCGTAGAAACCGCGAGCTTGCTCTGGCAGGCCGAAGTGCATTTTCTGGAAGCACTGGACAAGCTGGCGCAACAATTACCCCAAGTCGCTCCGACGCGATTCTTTGCCGTACCGTTGGTGTGGGGGCGCTTTAAGGCCGGCATCTTAGGCAAGCTCTCTGAGAGCAAACTCGATCGCCTTATGGCCATTCCCATTTTGCGTGATGTGGTGCGCTTCAAATTATTGAAAACCCTGGGTTTACAGAATGTTCGTATGGCGCTATCCGGTGCCGCGCCAATTCCGGTGAGCACGCTGGAGTGGTACAAGCGCGTGCTCGGTTTGGAGATTTTGGAAGGCTACGGCATGACCGAAAATTTGGCCTATGTTGCCGCAGGCCTGCCCGGTCGGACACGCTTTGGCTCTGTCGGCAAGCCCTTTCCGGACTCCGGTTTCCGACTCTCAGACGAAGGCGAAGTTCAAGTCAAACACCCGGGCGTGATGGCCGGCTACCTGAAAGAGCCCGACAAAACGTTAGAGACATTTACCGACGATGGTTGGCTAAAAACGGGCGATAAAGGCCGTCTAGACCATGATGGCTACCTCTATATCACCGGTCGTGTGAAAGACATATTTAAGACCGCGAAAGGCAAGTATGTAGCACCTGCACCCATTGAAGGTGCCATGGCGAAATCGGCGTTGATCGATCAACTGTGCTTAGTGGGCATGAATTTGACGCAGCCGGTCATGATCATGACACTCACAGCCGAAGCCTTGGAGCTTCCACGCCAGTCGGTTGAGCGCGAGCTATTGACCCTACTCGATACGATCAATAGCGATCTAGAAGACCACGAAAAAGTCGCTAAGCTCATTATCACCAGTGATAGCTGGACGATTGACAACGGCTTTCTGACCCCGACGCTGAAAGTGAAACGCAACCTCGTTGAGGCTAACTACGCGGGCTTGGTCGAGCGCGAATCAGCAAATCGTCGAGCGTTGTTAGTCTGGGTTTAAGCGCGTCACTCTACGTTCTGAATCTGTTCCCGCATCTGCTCAATCAGCACCTTCAACTCCACGGAAGAGAGGGTGCTGTCAGCGCTAACTGATTTTGACCCCAGGGTGTTGGCTTCGCGATTGAGCTCCTGCATGAGGAAATCGAGGCGACGGCCTACCGCGCCGCCACTGGCCAGTACTCGGCGAATTTCGGTGACATGCGCAAGCAAGCGGTCCACCTCTTCCGCCACATCCATCTTCTGCGCGAACAGCACCACCTCCTGCTCCAGCCTTTCAGCGGACAAATCGGCCTTGGCTTCCGCGACGCGCGCGAGCAGCTTGGTACGGAAATGCTGAAGGATTTGCGGCAGGCGTACGCGTACGCCACTGACCTCGCGCTCGATGCCTTGCAGCCGGGCCTCGACCAGCTCATGCAGTGCGGCACCTTCGCGCGCGCGCATGGCCATGAAGTCGCTTAACGCCTGCCCAAACAAAGCGTCAGCACTGGCGAGCAGGCTCGAAGCATCGACCTCTTGGGTCATCAGCACGCCGGGTAGGCGCAGCAGGTCTGCCGTGTTCAGCGGGGCTTTCTCCTCGGAATGACCAGCGAGCCGATCGATCTCGCGTAATGCGCCGAGCAGCTGCTGTACGCGTGCGGTATTGATGGTCACGGCTTCACTGCTGTCGGCGGCTTCGTAGCGCGCGCTGATCTCGACTTTCCCGCGGGCGATGTTTTCGCGCAGGCGATCGCGCCAGGCAAATTCTCGCTCGCGGACAGCATCGGCCAAACGAAAATTGGCTTCCAGATGCCGGCTGTTGACGGAGCGAATTTCGATGGCCAGCAGGCCTAAGGCGCTGCGTTGTTCAGCGCGGGCGAAGGCGGTCATGCTGTGAATAGGCTGGCTCATGCGCAGTTCTCGGGGCAGAAAAGACGAAGACGGTGATTGTAGCGGCTATACTCCACGCCATTACAGATCTCTCATCATTCAGGAATTTTTCCATGCGCGCTTCCGGCCGTCAGCTCGATCAGCTTCGCCCCGTCACCATCACCCGCGACTTTACCTGCCATGCCGAAGGTTCGGTGCTGGTCGAGTTCGGCAATACCAAGGTGCTGTGCACGGCCAGCGTTGAGGCCGGCGTGCCGCGCTTTATGAAGGGTAAGGGCGAGGGCTGGATCACCGCTGAATACAGCATGTTGCCGCGCGCCACACACACGCGCAATCAGCGCGAAGCCAGCAAGGGCAAGCAGGGCGGGCGCACGCTGGAGATCCAGCGCCTGATCGGCCGGTCGCTGCGCGCCATGGTCGATCTGAAGAAGCTCGGCGAGAACACCATCACCATCGACTGCGATGTGATTCAGGCGGATGGCGGCACGCGCACGGCGGCGATCACCGGTGGTGCTGTCGCGCTGGTCGATGCCTTGACCTGGATGTTGAACCAGAAAATGATTAAGAACGACCCGCTGATTGGCTTGATTGCCGCCATTTCGGTGGGCATTGTTAAGGGCGAGCCTATGCTCGATCTCGAATACACGGAAGATTCAGCCTGTGATACCGATATGAACGTGGTCATTAACCAGCTCGGCGGCATCATTGAGATTCAGGGCACGGCCGAAGGTGCAGCATTCTCGCGTAAGGAAGTGGATGCGCTCATGGATCTGGCCGAGAAGGGTGTGAAAGAGCTGGTTCAGGCACAGCAGAAAGCACTGAACTGGTAAGCGGGTGAGTTAACTCAACACAACAAGAAGAGGTGAGTCATGCCGGATTTTCACGTGTTCACACTGTTTGTGGCATTCAATACGGTGTTGCTGACGCTGCTTGCGCTCAATGTGTCGCGCGTTCGCATTGGCCTGCGCATTCCGAATGGGGATGGCAACAGCATCCCCATGAAAAAAGCCATTCGTGCGCATGCTAATGGCGTCGAGCAAGTGGTGGTGTTTGCGCTGGTGCTACTGGCGCTGACTTACCAGGCGCTATCAGCCGAATGGCTTCTGATGCTGGCGGCTACGTTCAGCGTTGCCCGCGTGGTGCATGCGCTGGGCATGTTAAAGCCGCATATTTTGGCGCGACAACTGGGCGCTGCGCTGACCTTTACGTTGCAGATTGTGGGTGCACTCTTACTGGTGTTTTGAGTGTGGCGCACTAACTTAGCGACACAATACTGAACAATCCCTCAGAATTTCGCTGATAGCATGCTATTGGCGAAATTTTTTACTAATAAAAACAAATGCCTATTCCTATTCGCAGCGAGGATTTAGGCGACTCAATATCCGACTTTTATCAGACCCTCAGTGGGCACTAAACTGCCATTGAAGGATGTAACAGTTATTGCTGATTTTTTATGGTTGGCGCTGGCATCTGATGATCAGGATAGAGAGGTCTCCTCATGAACACTGCTACTGTGCTTGATTTCGCTGCCCATACGCCGGTGCAAAATAAGGCTATCCCTGTGCGGCATCTGGCGTTTAATTTCGATGCCAGTCAGGCCGACGATAAGTTTTATTTACGTGCGGAATTGGCTACCGCCTACTTTGAAGCCCTGTCCATTTTTCTGACCTACGGCGAAGACCTGGTCATTGATACCGCGCGTCATCATCGCCAGTTCCTCACCGACCCGTTACTCAAGCAGCGCGTCACTGCCTTGATTGGTCAGGAGGCTATTCATTCAAAAATGCATAATGAATGGAACGATGTGTTGGCGCAGCATCGCTTTCCTGTCCCGCTCTTCCGCTTCTTGGGCAGCAAGGTATTCGAGTACGGCTTTAATCGATTTCCGCAGCCCTTGAAGCTTTCCATGATGGCAGGTATCGAGCACTTCACGGCGGTGCTGGCGGAATTCATGATGAAGCACGAAGATAATTTTTTCCAAACTAGCGACGAGCAGCAGCGGGCCTTGTGGATGTGGCACATGCTGGAAGAGTCTGAGCACAAAGACATCGCCTACGATGTGTACCAGACTCTATCGGCCAACTACCCCCTGCGAGTGGTGGGCTTCGTGATCGCCCTCATCACCATCACCGTGCTAGTACCTTTAGCCGCCACGCTCATTCCGGTTATTCGTAAGCCCAGCAATGTATTGAGCCTGAGCTACTGGAAAGATGTGAAACGCAGTGCCGCGCTGATTTTCGGGCGTGAGGACGGTGTTTACGGCAGCAGCATGAGCCATATCTTTGACTATTTACGTCGAGACTTTCACCCGAATGATCATGACACCTCCGAATGGCTGGCCTATTACAAACAGCGCCTGCTAGACCCCAAAACAGGATTGCTCGCACCGTATTTCGTGCGTGAATTTACCCCTGGCCTGCAAGCTTAATTACTCCTGAGATACCTAAGTCATGCTGAATTTTTTAAAAGGGCGAGACGCTAAGCCAAGTCACTCGGCGTATGCCGTGGTTACGGGAGCCGGCAGTGGCATTGGCCGTAGCTTTTCGCTGGAGTTGGCCCGTCGTCAGGGTGTGGTGGTGTGTGCCGACATTAATCTGGCAGCCGCCCAAGAAACGGTCGCGCTGATTGAGCAGGCCGGTGGCAGAGCGTATGCCGTGAGCTGTGATGTGGGCGAGGCGGAGGCGGTGCGCGCGCTGGCGGAAAACGCAGAGCAGTTACTGGGCCATGCGGTCACGCTGCTCATCAATAACGCTGGGGTGGGTCTGGGCGGCAAGTTTCATGAGCAGTCTTTGGAAGACTGGACGTGGTGCATGCACGTAAACCTATGGGGCGTCATTCATGGCTGCCATTATTTTGTGCCGGGATTTAAGCGAAACGGGCGGGGTGCCATCATCAATGTAGCGTCTGCAGCTTCATATACGGCGGCGCCGGAAATGAGCGCTTATAACGTCACTAAAGCGGGTGTTCGGGCGCTGTCCGAAACGCTATACGCCGAACTGAAATCGGACAACATTCGCGTGAATGTGTTGTGCCCGACCTTGGTGCCGACCAACATCATCAAAAATGGCCGTATTCCTGGGCGCTACTCCGGCCTCGCCGATCATGCACTAATGAACTTTGCCATGACCACCAGCGACTCGGTGGCGAAACTGACCCTTGATCGACTGGATCAAGGCCAGCTCTATACCACCCCTCAACTAGACGCCAAGCTGTTTTGGTTAATGAAGCGTTTAGCCCCGAATTGGTATGCCGACTTTCTCGGCCTGTCTTATCGTTTCTTAAAATAATTACTCAAGGGTTATGCCACGTGTCAGCCACTAAACGAAACGTAAAAAAGCCTAGCGCACACATTTATGACACCTTTATCGTGGGTGCCGGTATCTCGGGCATTGCCGCTGCCGTGAAATTACGTGAAGCAGGGCTTCATGACTTTAAGATCATTGAGCGGGCTTCTCGAGTCGGCGGCACGTGGCGTGAGAACACGTATCCTGGCTGTGGCTGCGATGTGCCTTCCTCGCTCTACTCCTACTCTTTTTTCTTGAGCAGTAAGTGGAGCCGACTCTTCGCCAAGCAGCCCGAAATTCTGAGCTACTTGGAAGAAGTGAGTGACGCGCTGCAGATCACCCCGCTGATCGATTTCAATACCGCGCTGGAAAGTGCCACGTGGGATGAGTCTCGTCATGTTTGGGTCCTTGTGACGAATCAAGGCGAATTTTTAGCGCGTTCGGTGGTGTTTGCCACAGGCCCCATTACAGAGTCGAAAACACCCGCGTTGCCGGGACTAGAGACTTTCACGGGTGAAATGTTCCACTCAGCGCGCTGGAATCATGAGTACGACTTGGCGGGTAAGCGTGTGGCGGTTATTGGTACGGGCGCATCGGCCATTCAGTTTGTGCCGGAAATTCAGCCCAAGGTGAAGTCCTTGTTGGTGTTTCAGCGCACCGCTCCGTGGGTTCTGCCTAAGCCAGATATGCCTCTGGGTGACAGCGCCAAGCAGCTCATCGAACGTATGCCGGTGATTCAACAGGGCTGGCGTAAAGCCGTGGCCAGCTCGTTGAATGCTGTGAATTTTGGGCTACGTAACCCGGCGGTCTTGAAACCTATTAGCACAGCCGCTAAGCAGCTGCTGAAACTGCAAATCAAAGACCCTGATCTTCGCCGAGCCGTGACACCCGACTTCACCTTGGGCTGTAAGCGCATATTATTTGCCAACAATTACTACCCGGCTTTGCAAGCTCCCAACACCCGTTTGATCCCGCACGGATTAGTCGCGGTTGAGGGCAATACCGTGATTGCTGCCAACGGTGAGCGTCATGAGGTGGATGTGATTATTTGGGGAACCGGCTTTGAGGTTTCGCATCCGCCCATTGGCCGACGTGTCATTAATGCGAACGGTGAGCGACTGTCGGACCTTTGGGTGAGCGGCTCCCCCGAAGCCTATTTAGGCGCAACCTTGGCCAATACGCCCAACGCGTTTTTAGTGCTGGGCCCCAATGTATTGGTCTACGACTCGTTTATTGGCCTGGCGGAAGCGCAACTGGGCTACATCGTAGATGGCATTAAGCAAATTAAAACACGCGGCATTCGTAAGCTAACGATCAAGCCCTCGGTACTGAAGGCGCACAACGAAAAAGTGCAGAAGCACCTACAAGGCACGGTGTTTAACAGTGGCGGTTGCCGTAGCTATTACTTGGATCAGAACGGTCGCAACTTTGCAGCCTGGCCATGGTCGTTAGCGACCTTGCGTAAGCGGCTCAGTGCCTTCCACTTGGAAGACTACGACGTGGTGTATGAGGAGGCTAAGCAGGCGCTGTCGGCCTGAGTGACTTAGACGGATTGTGCGGGGCTATCGATATAGCGCCGCACAATGCCCGCCAAGCCATCACAGAGCTGTTCAAAGCTGATGGGTGGTTTGGGGTCAGAAAGGTGATGCAGCATCATATAAATGCCGGTGTTCACCATAATGTAGGCCATGGTGGGCAGGTCTTTGATGGCGCCATATTCGGGCTTATTCATGATGAAAGCGGTCACCAGCTGCATCAGCATTTGCCGAATGGGATCTAAGTAAAGCAAAGAATCGCTGTCGACTAGCTTGCGGGCGACTTTCAAATAGCGGCCATCATCGCGTTGCAGCAGCGCGCCAAAATGCGTTAGCAGCGTTCGTGTGCCCTGATCGGGGGGCAAATGCATGATGGTCGGCGTCGTGTCCTGAATCAGCAGCACCACGTCTTGAATGAAGCGTTCATGCATGGCGGCAAAAATCGCTTCTTTATTGCTGAAGTACTCGTAGAGCGAGCCGATGCTGATGCCTGCAGTCTCAGCGATTTGGCGAGTCGTGGCTTGCGTGCCATGCGACGCAACCGCTTTAAAGCCCGCCTCAAGAATGGCATCTACCGTGGCTTTTGCACGGCTCTGTTGAGGCTTCCTGGGCATTAAGCCGTTTTCTCCGCCATCGCCACCGTATACACCTTGCCTTGCTTGAGCTTGTCGTAATTGCCAAACACTTCCTTCAGCGTGCGGCCCATGAACTCGCGCAAACCATTAATGGTGACCACGTAGAAGCGGCCACCGGGTTTGAGGCGCGATAGGCTGTCGAAGAGAAACAGGTAGTGTTGCTCTTTGCTGGCCTTGGCGGGCAAATTGGACACGATGAGGTCGAACTTCAGCGCGGGATCAATGTGCTGTAAGCCATTCGAAAGCTGTGCTTTCGCGTTCCCGATACGATTTTGGGCGCAGTTACGATTAGCGTATTCCACCGCCATAAAGTCTTTATCGACCATCAGGGTTTGGCCCTTAGGCGCTTTACGTGCCATGGCCATGCCGAGCGGGCCGTAACCGCAGCCGATATCGAGGCAGTCGGCATCTTCAGCAATCTCCAGATACTCAAGCAGCATGTGCGTGCCGGCATCAATGGCCTCGGGCGAAAAAATGCCCCAGGTCGTGGTGAACTGCAGCGTTTCGCCCAGCAGCGTGTCGCTGAAGCGAATGTCTTCGCGCCAGCGCGTGAGGGTGGCTTTATCGGGGGCGGGGTTGGCCATGGCGTGCGTGCCTGTCCTTACAAGTGGTAATCAATGATCAGGGGCGCATGGTCGGAGAATTTCTCCCCCATGTAAATGTCAGCAGCGCGAATAAGCGAAGTGAGTTCGGGCGACACGATGTGGTAATCAATCCGCCATCCCACATTATTAGCGTAGGCCTGGCCGCGATTGCTCCACCAGGTGTAGCGCTCGGCGCGCTGATCGACGACGCGGAAAGCATCAACATAGCCGACTTCGTCGAAGAGCTGGGTCAGCCAGGCGCGCTCGCGCGGCAGAAAGCCGGAGTTCTTCTGATTGCCGCGCCAGTTTTTCAGATCGATTTCCTTGTGCGCGATGTTCCAATCGCCACAAATCACCAGTTTTTCGCCGGCCGTGCGACGGGCTTTCAAAATGGGCATGAGTTCGAGCAAGAAAGCGTCTTTTCGGGCTTGCGCGGCATCAGACGCAGAACCGGAGGGTAAATAGAGCGAGACCACGGTAAGGTCGCCAAATTGAGCCTCCAGCCAGCGGCCTTCGGTGTCGCAGAGTTCAAAGCCGAGACCGGTGCTGACACGGTCAGGCTTCTGACGTGAATAAATCGCGGTGCCGGAATAGCCGGGGCGCACGGCATCGAAAAAATAGCGATGCCAGCCGGTCGGGTTGAAGGTCTCTGCCGCGAGTTGATGCTCTTGGGCCTTGGTTTCTTGAATGCAGACGATGTCTACCCCTGAGGTTTCCAGCCAGGTAAAGAAGCCCTTGGTCGCGGCGGAGCGGATGCCGTTGAGGTTGGCGGAAACGATGCGCATGTTTACTCCTTGCTGAGCGGTGGTTTATCACTATTCATCATCGCTGCTGAGACCAGCGCAATGGCTGTGAGTAGCCACAAATAGTCCACGACAAAATGTGGCTCGCCGCCACCCTTGGCCAAAAGTGCCGTGGCAATCATCGGGGCTAAACCGCCGCCGAGCACGCCGGCAATTTGAACGCCAAGCGAGATGCCGCTGTAGCGCACGGCGGCTGGAAATTGTCGGGAAAATAGCAGCGACTCGGGTGCATACATGAGCGGAAAAACTACGCCAATGGCAATCACCAGCGCCAACCAAGCTGACGCTAATTCACGACTGCCCAACAGGGCAAAAAATGGCCAAACATAAAGCGCCAGTATGCTTAGGCCGATTAAATAAAGTCGCTTTGCGCCGATGCGGTCCGCAAGCCAGCCGGCGAGTGGCATGGTGAAGAGTGACAATGCCGCCCCGGCGGTGATGGCGCTGAGTATTTCTGCTCGGGGGAGTGCCAAGGTGCCTGTCGCGTAGGCCAAGGCAAATGTCGCGGACAAATAGAACCAGGCGTTCTCCGCCATGCGCGCGCCAATAATGGTCAGCACGGGGCGGCGATGATGTCGCAGGATGACCGCAAGCGGCGCTTGCACAGCAGTCTGCTGAGTTTTCAGTGACACAAACTCCGGTGATTCCGGCACACGGGAGCGAATCAGCCAGCCGACACCTAAGAGCACGATGCTGGCCAGAAAGGGCAGGCGCCAGCCCCAGCTCATCAGGTCTTCTTCCGGCAGTTGGGCGACTGCGCCCATGGCCAGCGATGACAGCACTAAACCTGCACCCACGCCGGTTTGCGGCAAGCTGCCATAAAATCCTTTTTGATCTGGCGGGGCATGTTCGACCGCCATCAAAACGGCGCCGCCCCATTCGCCGCCCACCGCGACACCTTGTAAGAAACGCAGCAGCACCAGAAGCGCAGCGGCCCAATAGCCAATTTGGTCGTGGGTGGGAATTAAGCCAATGGCGATGGTGGGAATGCCCATCATCAGCAATGTCAGAATCAGCATGGCCTTACGGCCGACGCGATCGCCAAAATGACCAAAAACAATGCCACCGAGCGGTCGCCCAATGAAGCCGACGGCGTAGGTCGCGAACGCCGCGAAAAGCCCACTGAGGGGGTCCATTTCGGGGAAAAACAGTTTATTAAACACCAGCGCGGCGGCAGTGCCATAAAGAAAGAAGTCGTACCACTCAATGGTGGTGCCGGCAAAGCTGGCGAGCCCGGCTATCCGGTGATGAGAATGCTTGGGGCTCGACATGCGATGGCCTCGATGTTTTAGCTGGCTTTGCGGCGGCGATACACCACTTCGCCATCGGACAGATCCTTCAAATTCATGCCCTCCGGTGAGATAGAGATCACCTCAAAGCGTTTCACGTGATTGGGCTTGATGAACTGAGAAGGGTCGGAGACAAATTCGTTCAGCGTCAATACGCCATTTTTAACGGACCAACGAAAGCTTAGGCCGACTTTCACATCGCTGGTGTAGCCATCGTTATAGACATAGGTGGCGGTGGTATAACCCGTCGCGCTGCCATCCGCGAGGAAGGTGCCTTCACCATTAATGGTGGGTGATGTTGGGGCGTCCATTGCCTGCCACGTGCCGAGCAGCGCTTGCCTCAGTGCCAGATCATTGGCGGCATTATTGGCAGCATCTTTGGCGCTGAGCTTGGCGGGTGAAAGGGCAAGGCTCGGTGTGGCGATCAAGCTCAGCACGGGAAAAATAAAAGCGCTAAGCAGGGTGGAGGTTTTGAACATAACGTAGTCACTGGCTTTGATGGTTCGGAGCGATCTCAACGGCTGAGTTTGTATCACGGCATACGCCTGTTGCGACAGTCGCGTTATCATCGCCGACTCAGGCATTCTCTATTTAGGTCTCGTCCATGCGTGATTATCAACGCGAGTTCATTGAATTCGCTCTGGCCCAAGGCGTTTTGCGCTTCGGAAGCTTCACCCTAAAGTCCGGTCGTCAGTCCCCGTATTTCTTCAATGCCGGCCTGTTCAACACCGGCAAACGCTTGGCGGCGCTGGGTCGCTTCTATGCGGCCGCGATCGTCGATAGCGGCATTGAGGCCGATGTGTTGTTCGGCCCAGCGTACAAGGGTATTCCCATTGCCTCCGCTACTGCGGTGCAGCTGGCGGAAGAATTCGATCGCGATTTACCGTGGTGCTTCAATCGCAAAGAAGCCAAAGATCACGGCGAAGGTGGCCTGATCGTCGGCTCGCCGTTAGCGGGTCGTGTGCTCATTATTGATGACGTGATCACGGCTGGCACCGCCATCCGCGAAGTCATGACACTGGTGCAGAATGCGCGTGCGGCAGCGGTCGGCGTGGTGGTCGCGGTCGATCGCCAAGAGCGCGGTAAGGGCGAGCTGTCCGCCATACAAGAAGTGGTGCGCGATTTCGGCATTCCGGTGATTGCCATTATTAAACTCAACCAGATCATTGCCTATCTGGAAGAGACCGGGCTGCACGCTGAGCACCTCGATGCCGTGCGCCGCTACCGCGACGAATTCGGTGTGGATGCCTGATCGCTGATTTCTAGCTGGGTTCAAACAGGAGAGCTGCACATGCGTATTGCCGTGGTCATGGACCCGATTGCATCGGTGAATTACAAGAAAGACTCGACGTTGGCCATGCTCTGGGCAGCGGCAAAACGCGGCCACGAGCTGTTCTATTTGGAGGCGGGGGACCTGTCACTGCGTGAAGGCCGAGCCTACGGTCGGTTAGCGCCATTACAGATGTTCGAAGATCCGGCAAAGTGGTTTGCGCTGGGCGAGGCTGAACTGCGTCCGCTGGCGGAGATGGATGCGATTTTGATGCGCAAGGATCCGCCCTTCGACATGAATTTCATCTACGCCACTTACTTGCTCGAGCGCGCCGAGAGCGAGGGCGTGCTGGTGGTGAACAAGCCGCAGTCGCTGCGTGACTGCAACGAGAAGTTGTTCGCCACGGCCTTTGCCGATTGCATGGTGCCGACCATTGTGACCCAACGCAGCGCCGAGCTGCGCGCGTTCATCGCCGAGCATCACGATGTGATTGTGAAGCCGCTGGACGGCATGGGCGGCACTGGCATCTTCCGGCTCACGGCGGGAGGCCCGAACATCGGCGCCACTCTGGAAGTGCTCACCGACAATGGTGCGCGGCCGATCATGGCGCAGCGCTACATCCCCGAGATCAAGGACGGCGACAAGCGCGTGCTGATGATTGACGGCGAGCCGGTGCCGTTCGTGCTCGCGCGCATCCCGCAGGGCGACGAGATTCGCGGCAACCTCGCCGCCGGCGGTCGCGGCGAAGCGCGTCCGATCAACGATGATGAGCGCCGCATCGCGGCCCGCGTCGGCCCGGAGCTGAAGAAGCGCGGCCTGCTGTTTGTCGGGCTCGATGTCATCGGCTCGTACCTGACGGAAGTGAATGTGACCAGCCCGACCTGCATCCGCGAGATCGACCGCGAGTACGGCTACGGCATCGCCGACAAACTCATCGAGGCCGTGGAAAAGTGTCGACAGCAGCAAAAAGAGCAACAGCAAGCACTGGCGAAATGCAGTCTCTGACCTCTGCGCTGGATGCCGACAGCGAAGCCTTGCTGGCGCGTGCGCTGACCGCACGCATCCAGCCGCATTTGTCGGCGGCAAGGATCGCCTCGGAAACACTGCCCGACTGTGGTGGCCTGCAACTGTTTCTGCTTAACGACGATTTCCCGCACGACGCACTCAGCCCTTCGGAAATGGACTGGGCGCTAAACGAGCCGGCCTACTGGATGTTCTGCTGGGCTTCTGGTCTGGCGCAGGCGCGGCAAATTCTGCAAAGCCCCGAGCTGGTGCGCGGCAAGTCCGTGCTCGATTTCGGCACCGGCTCCGGCGTGGTCGCGATTGCGGCAGCGATGGCCGGCGCGGCGCGAGTCGTTGCTTGCGACATCGATCCGGCATCGCTGGATGCCACTGCCGCCAACGCCGCGCTCAACGGCGTGCAGCTGGAACTGGCCGGTGACTTTTTCCAGCTCGATGAACACTTCGATGTGCTGTTTGCCGCCGACGTGCTCTACGACCGCGCCAATCGCGATTTCTTGCCGGCATTTCTGGATCGTGCCAACACAGTCTGGCTTGCCGATTCACGGGTAAAAAACCTGCAGGCCGAGCACTACACCCAGGTCGCTTCGGTTATGGCTGAAACCCTGCCAGACCTCAATGAATTCGACGAGTTTCGTCGCGTGAATGTCTACCGTGGCCAGCGCGGCTGAGCGGCAGCTGCCGCCGGTGTCGCCGATTACACCGGCGGACCGCCTGGCATTCACTCTGGTGATGGCGCTGCTGGTGCATGCGCTGGTGCTCTTCGGCATCCGTTTTGTGGTACCGAAAACGCAGGCTGCGCCGGTGATGGAAGTAACCTTGGTGCCAGCCAAAAGTGAGAAAGCGCCGGTCAAAGCGGACTTCCTCGCGCAGGCACAGCAGGAGGGCAGCGGCACTTTAGCGGAAGCACGCTTGCTGACCACACGTGAGCGCACACCGTTGCCGGGGCAGGGTCGTGGCGCTCAGCCGGTCACCCCGAAAGCGCCGGAGCCCGTTGCGGCGCTGGCCGAACAGAAGCAACCGACATTGATCAGTACACGTCAGCCCTCAACGCCGGTCGCTACCGCAAAAGCCCCAGCACCACCGCTTGCGCCGCCCGTGCCACCCTCTCCCGATCTCGATGCCGACATCGCTGCCCTCGAAGCGCGGCTATCGGCGAGCAAGCAGGCCTACGCCAAGCGCCCGCGCATCCGTACGCTGGCGGCGGTGAGTTCACGTCAGGATGATTGGGCGGGTTACATTGATCAGTTCCGTCAGCGTGTTGAGACGGTGGGTAATGCTCGCTTCCCTGCTGAGGTGCGGGCGCAGCGCCTTCAGGGGCAAGTACGCTTGCTGGTCGCGATCTATCCGGATGGCCGAGTTCAGCGCATCCAGATTCTGCAGTCTTCAGGCCATGCCATTTTAGATCGTGCAGCTGAGCAGTCGGTGCGCCAGGCTGAGCCCTTTGCGCGCTTCCCAGCCTCGCAACAAGGTCAGATTGATGTGCTACAGATCATCCGCACCTGGCGCTTTGCCGACACGCTGGCGACCGGCGTATAAGCAGGCGAATTACTTCGCCATCAACTTCCCGGTAATCCGCGCCAGCATCGTGCGCGGCATGAGACGGCTCATCATGGGTAATGGCTTGTTGACCCAACCAGTCACCACCACGGAATCGCCACTTTGCAAGGCTTTATAAGCCTGCTCCGCGACCGTTTCCGGCCTGTCCATAAACTTCGCGACCAGCGAGCGATCGCTGCCAGCCACGGCATGGAAGCCACTGGATGTTGAGCCGGGGCAAACTGCCGTGACGGTAATGCCGCTGGTTTCTAGCTCAATCGCCAGGGCTTCGCTGAACGACAGCACATAGGCCTTGCTCGCACCATAGGCGGCAAAGTTCGGGCAGGGCTGGAAGGCGGCAATCGACGCGACATTGAGAATGCGACCACTGCGGCGGGCGCGCATGGCCGGCACTACACCGTGAGTGAGTTCGGTAAGTGCGGTGATGTTGAGCTGTAGCATGCCACTGACGCGAGCGAGGGTCATATCTTGCAAGGGGCCGTTAAGGCCGAAGCCGGCGTTATTCACCAGCGTATCGACGGTTAGGCCGAGTTGGTCAATTTGTGCCAGTAGTTGAGCTGCTGCACCCGGCGCTTCCAGATCCGCCTCAATCACCTGTGTTTCGGTACCAAATCGGTTTTTGAGTTCTTCCGCAAGGGCATGCATGGGCGCAGTGCGTCGGGCCACCAGCACCAGCACGCGGCTGGGTTCGCGGGCAAAACTAGCGGCCAGTGCTGCGCCAATGCCAGAGGATGCGCCGGTAACGAGGGTGGCGAGACGGTGGGCCATGCGAGTGCTCCAAAATAGGTTGTTTACGACTGGGTGGTCACGATACGGAGTGGCGGCATCAGCGTCAATGCTTGATCTTTGGCCTGTTTAATCTGTGCCCCTTGTCTCCTGAGCGCGGAGTCCCCATAGTCTGGGCATGAGCATTGCAGACACGCCTCTTACCCATCAGTTCCTCATCGCCATGCCTGAATTAGCCGATGGTATTTTTCATCGCGCGGTGATTTACCTCTTTCGCAGTGATGAAGACGGTTCCGCCGGACTCATCATTAATCAGCCCAGTGAGCTGCGCTTTGGCGATTTGCTCACGGACTTGCGTCTGCCGCCGCTGAAGCCCTTGCGCCGCCCGGATCAGCCGGTGCTGGTGGGCGGTCCGGTGCATCCGGAGCTGGGTTTTGTCTTGCATCGCGACCATGGCCCGTGGACGTCGACCATGCACAGTGCAGCCAATATTGCGGTAACGCATTCGCGTGATGTGCTCGATGCCATCTCGCAAGGTCACGGACCCAGTGAGTATTTGGTGTCCCTCGGATATGCCGGTTGGGAGCCGGGCCAGCTCGAACAGGAGTTGGCCGATAATTTGTGGCTCACGCTGCCGGCAAATGAAACCGTCCTTTTTGACTTGCCCTACGAGCAGCGATGGGAAGCGGCCATTCAGCAAATCGGCTTGGACTGGCGTTTGCTGTCGCACGAGGTCGGGCATGCCTGAGCTGCCGGAGCGCGTGCTGGCCTTTGATTTCGGCACCAAGCGCATGGGCGTGGCCAGCGGCCAGCCCATTACGGCCATGGGCTCACCCTTGGCACCGGTCACGGCGCGTGATGGCATTCCAGAATGGGATCAGGTGGATGCGCTGGTGAAGCTGCATCGTCCGCAGGTGTTTATTGTGGGCAATCCCTTAAACATGGATGGCACAGTGTCGGAGTTGAGTTTGCGTGCCTTGAAATTTGCCCGACGACTGGCGGCGCGTTATCCCGAAGTGCCGGTTTATCGCCAGGATGAGCGTTTAAGTACGCGGGCTGCGCGCGAAACGTTGGCCGAGGTCAGCCAGCAACGACGCGGCAAATTGCCGTCGCTGGACTCGACCGCCGCCTGTCATATTGTCGCGTCATGGTTTGCCGAGCCCAATTGGACTCGGGTGTAAGGTCAGCGAGAAGGGCATGAAAGTCGCGATTGAAGGGTTAGAGTTAGTGGTGAGGCCGGGTGGTCTGCGTGGCGTGACGCGAGTGCCGTTGGCGGAGATAAGCTCGTGGGACATCTTGTATGAGTTGCTCGGCCGGCGTTACTTGGCCTTTCATCTCGGCGACCGCACTGCTTATGCCCAATTGCCGCGTTTGAGTGTTGAAGCCCGTGATGCGCTTGTCGCAGAGCTATCCGCACTGACCGGCCGCGCGCCGGATGTTTCATTGCTCGAAAGTGAGCGCGATAACGAGCACTGGATTAAGGTCTGGGAGTATATCAAGTGGATCGGCAGTTATTTGCGCCTATTCATCAACCCCATGCGTCCACCGGGTAAGCGGCCAAAAGGCTGAAGATCGGCGCGACGAGTTCAGCTACAATCGCGGCACGCTGATTCAGGATGCCGCCCCATGCACCAATCTCACGCCCATCAGGCCAGTCGTTTGCAGCTCAATGGCCGAGGCCAGCTCAAGCACTTTCTCAGCACCGAAGGTCTATCCCGCGAGCTGCTCACCGAAATTCTCGACCGAGCTGAAAGCTTTCTGGATGATCAAGGCGGTATCCGCAATGTGCCGCTGCTGGCCGGCCGCACGGTGATGAACCTGTTCTTCGAGCCCTCCACGCGCACACGCACCACCTTCGAGGTCGCGGCCAAACGCCTGTCGGCGGATGTGCTTAACATCGACATTTCGAAAAGTTCGACCAGCAAGGGCGAAACCCTGCGCGACATGCTGTGGAATCTGGAGGCCATGACGGCGGATGTCTTCGTGGTTCGCCACGGGTTGTCTGGCGCACCTCACTTCATCGCCAGCCAGGTCACGCCGCAGATCGCGGTCATCAATGCTGGCGATGGCCGTCACGCGCACCCGACGCAGGCCATGCTCGACATGCTGACCATCCGCCGCCATGCCGGAGCCTTTGAAAGCCTGACCGTGGCCATCATCGGCGACATCCGCCACTCACGCGTGGCGCGCTCGGAAATTCATGCCTTGCAGACGCTGGGCGCGAAAGAGATTCGCGTCATTGGCCCGCGCACGCTGCTGCCGAAAGACTTCGAGCTGCTCGGCGTGCAGGTGTTCGAGGACATGACGGCCGGTCTGGCCGGTGTTGATGTCGCGATCGCGCTGCGCATCCAGAACGAGCGCATGGAGTCGGCACTGTTACCCGGCTCCAGCGAGTTTTACGGCCTCTTCGGGCTGACCCGCGAGCGCCTGAAAGTGGCCAGCCCGAAGGTGCTGGTGATGCATCCGGGGCCGATTAATCGCGGCGTCGAAATCGAGTCGGAAGTGGCGGATGGCCCGCAGTCGCTGATCCTGAAGCAGGTCAACTACGGCATCGCCGTGCGCATGGCGGTACTGGTGATGGCGGTGGAAGGGCAGCTTCAGGAGAACGGGCAATGAGCGCCTTGATTCGCTACACCGGCGTACGCGTCATCGATCCCGCGACCGGCACCGATACGGTGCAAAGCGCCGTCCTACAGGATGGCGTGGTGGTGGCATTGGGTTCGGCAGCCGACTTACTGGTGGTGAATGAAACGCAGGCGGCCGATGGCTGCTGGCTGACGCCCGCCTTTGTTGACCTCTGTGCCCGCTTACGCGAGCCGGGCCCGAAACAGCACGGCACCATCGCCAGCGAAACGCGAGCCGCTGCAGCGGCTGGGTTCAAACATCTCGTGCTGCCGCCCGACACACACCCGGTCATAGATCATGGTGCCGTTGCGCTGCAGGTCATTGAAAAAGCGGCCGCTGCTGGTCATGCCCAGGTCTATCCGGTTGGTGCGTTAACAAAAGGATTGGAAGGCAAATCGCTGGCCAGCATGGGTGGTCTGAAAGCGGCCGGCTGTGTCGGTGTGGGTCAGGCGCGTCAGCCGGTGGCCAGCCTCGACACGCTGCTGCGCTGCCTCGAATACGCCAGCTCCATGGGTCTCACTGTGTTCTTCTCGCCGGAAGAGGCTGCGCTGGCCAGCGGCTGTGCGCACGATGGCTTCATGGCGGCGCGCCTCGGCCTCACCGGCATCCCCGAAACAGCGGAGACGGTAGCGCTGGCCTCCGCGCTGCTGCTGGTCGAGCAGACCGGCGTGCGCGCCCACTTCGGCCAGCTCTCCTGCGCCGGCTCGGTCACGCTCATGCGCCTGGCCAAGGACAAGGGTCTGCCGGTCACCGCCGATGTCGCCATGCACCAGCTGCATCTCACCGATGCCGCGATTGACGGCTTCAACGCCATGGCCCATGTGCGGCCCCCGCTGCGCAGCGAAGCCGACCGCGTGGCGCTGATTGCCGGTGTGCGCGAGGGCGTGATAGATGCCATTTGCTCCGATCACCAACCGCTGAACGCCGCCGCCAAGCTGGCTCCGTTCGCCGAAGCGCTGCCCGGCATGTCCACTTTGGAAACCGTGCTGCCGCTAGGCCTAAAACTGGTGGCGGATGGCGAGTTGTCGGCACGTCGCCTAATTGAAGCGCTAACGTCTGCCCCCGCGCGCATCTTGCAAAAGCCGATTGGTGCGCTCGGCGAAGTTGCGTCGGGTGTGTTGCTGATTGATCCGGCACAGGCCTGGCAAGTCACGGACGATGACTGGTTGTCAGTGGGCCGCAATACCGTGTTTGCCGGGCAGATGATGACGGGGCGAGCACGTCTGTTGTCGTAAAACTGCAACACGATTTGCGTAATCTGCGGCTCAAATTTTATCTTGAGCCATCCCTATGCAACGCCGTCAATTTATTCAATCAAGCTTGGTTTTGGGTGCCACACTACCGAGCCTAGTGGCCTGTATGAGCAAGGATGGCTCAGATTCACCCGCAGGCGCTGTGCAATCGAAGGTCACTCCCGCGCGCGAAGTGGATCCTAAACTTTCAGCAAAAGCCTTTCCTTATGGCGTAGCCAGCGGCGATCCCGAAGCCGATAAGGTCATTTTGTGGACGGCAGTAAAACCCGCCAATGACAGCATTGAGGCTATCCCGCTGCGCTTGGAATATGTGCTGAGTCCGCTCCGAATCAAAAATGAATCGGAGTGGGCGGCTCTCTTTACGGTTAACGCCACGCAGCTATTGGGTGAGTTTCTAGCGCTGAAAGCGCGTGATTACACGGTGAAAATCGACCTCGGCCATGTTGCTCTATATGAAGGCGTTCGTTTTGCACAAGGCCAGATGGCCGCGTTGCCGGCGGAGCAGTTCATCTATTACCGGTTTATCGCAGGCTCGCAGGTTTCCCGTATTGGTCGCGCAAAAACGCAGCCGTCCAAGACTAAGCCTACATCGACATTAGCGGCCAACTTCGCGGTTGCCAGCTGCTCGAACTTGCCGGAAGGCTTTTTCAGTGTCTATGACATGATCAGCCAAGAAGATGGTTTGGACTTTGTGCTGCACCTCGGCGACTACCTCTATGAGTACGGCGAAGATCAATATGGTGATGGCTCTGCGCTCGTGCGTAATGGCATAGATCGTGTGCCTGAGCCGCCTACGGAAATGGTTACGGCCAAGGATTACATGCTGCGTCACGCGCAGTACAAGCGTGATCCTGAGTTGCAGCGTCTGCATGCCCAGTTCCCCATGATTTGCGTGTGGGACGATCATGAGTTCACTAACGATGCCTATCGTGATGGCGCCGAAAATCACACGGAAGGTGAGGAGGGCACGTGGGCCGATCGCAGTGCTGCAAGCTTACGTGCGTATTTCAATTGGATGCCTTTGCGAGAGCAGTTTAGCCGCCTGAGCACCAGCTTACGCCCCGATCCACGCGAAGTGATTTACCGTCGTATTCGCGTCGGGGGTTTGATGGATTTGATCATGCTCGATACCCGCTATGTTGGCCGTGATAAGCAAGCAGGAACGCCAGCAGTTGATCCAGACCGCTTCAATCCTAACCGTTCGTTGCTGGGCACCTCTCAGCGAGAGTGGCTGCAACTTCAGTTGCTATTGGCTAAAAATGAAGGGGCCGCTTGGACCTTTTTGGGCCAGCAAGTCATGTTTGGTCAGCTGAACCTAGTAGAGCTGCCGCAGCTACAGGTGTTGGGTCAGAAGCTGCTGGGAAATATCGCCGCGGTGAACATGGATCAGTGGGATGGCTATGTGGCGGAGCGTGACCGAGTCAGAAATTTCATTAAAGCCATTGGCTTGCAAAACCTGGTGGTGCTGACGGGTGATATTCATACCAGCTGGGCCATTGAGCTGTATGAAAACCCACTCTTGTTGTTAGGCGGTGCGCTGGAGAAGCCGTTTGGTGTGGAACTGGTAACGCCTTCGGTGACCTCGCCGGGCTTCCCGGATGGCGTTGCTGAAGTCGTGTCGGCAGCTATTCCGGTGGCGAATCCGCATATTCGTTACAACGAATTAAAGTCTAAGGGCTATGTCCTGGTAAATCTCACCCAGGAACGCATGCTTGCCGAATGGCGCTATGCCGCAAACATCACGGATCCGACCCAAATTGGGGTGGAGAATGTGGCGATGCGTAAGGCCTTTGAGGTTAAAGCGGGCACCAACAAACTCACCGATGTTTCTAATAGTGCGCTGCCATTGCCGGGGCTGCCAGGGCTGCCCTTTTAAGGGCTGAGTCCCGCGCGTTGCCAGGCTTGGGCAAGCGTCTGCATGCCCAGACTGCCACTGGTTTGCATGATGTGTTCAATTTGATTGAGCCGGTGCTCACGGATGAGGTGACGCACGGCCGCCGTGGCCAATAACACTTCGCGAATGACGGTGGCGTTTTGCTCCCGCCAAACCAGTTGCTGGCTGATAACGCCTGTCAGGGTGTCGGCGAGTTGCGTTCGCGCTAGCGCCTGCTCATCCGCCGGAAACAAACCGAGGATGCGATCGATTGCGCCGATAGCCGAAGCGGTATGTAGTGTGCTGAGTACTAAGTGACCCGTTTCGGCAGCGGTAAGGGCAATGCGTGCACTGTCTAGGTCACGCAGCTCACCCAGCAAAATTACATCGGGATCCTGCCTCAGCGCGCTGCGGAGGGCACTAGCGAAATTCGGACTATCGCGCCCTATTTCACGTTGACTGATTCGACCGTTGCCCTCGCCATAGCGAAACTCGATGGGGTCTTCTAAGGTAATGATATGGCCGCCCAAAGACGCCTGCCGATGAGCCACCAGTGCCGCCAGCGTGCTCGACTTGCCTGACCCCGTTGCCCCAGTAATCAGCACTAAGCCTTGTTCGGGGAGTAGTCGGTTAGCTAAGGCGGTGTCGAGCTGTACGTCGTTGAGGCTGGGAAGGTCGGGCGTGATGATACGCATCACGCAAAAGAGCCCGTGCTCGCAACGCGCTAGACTCCAACGAGCGCGACCTAACTCACGATGTTCTAGCGCGCCATCGACTTCGGCACGATATTGTCCTTGCAGCAGCGCTTGGGCATCGGCATGGTTAAAATAGGTGGCGAGTCCCGACCACGGCAATGCTGGGCAGGGTGGACAATTCGTCATCGGCAAGAGCTCGCCACGTACGCGCATGAGTGGCGCCAGACCGGGTGCCAAATGTAAATCGGCGGCATGGCTGTTTAAGGCCTGCAGCCAGAGGTGCGTAAACCATCGATCATCGGTCGCAGGGGTTGGCAATTTTCGTCGCCTCAACGTGGGGCTAAGCGGATGTGCTAAGCCATCGGTATAAGCAAAGATCAGCAGAAGGGGTTTCGCTAGTGCAGCGTTGCGAAAATAAAGAACCAACCGAAGCACTCATAACGCGATGGCAAGCGGTATGCGCGCAGTTACGCGCCGCTGAGCAGGCCGCTGATCGGCCTTCTGCCAGCGTGGCCTTGCTGGCCGTCAGTAAGCTGCACCCGGCGCAGGCCATCCGTACTTTGCATAGCGCGGGGCAAGTCGCCTTTGGCGAGAATTACGTGCAAGAGGCGTTAGACAAGATGGCCGAGCTGGCAGACTTGCCGCTGCAATGGCATCTCATCGGTCCGCTGCAAAGTAATAAGACTCAGCAAGTTGCTGCCCATTTTGACTGGGTGCATTCGGTGGACAGGTTGAAGATTGCCCAGCGCTTGTCGGCTCAACGACCCGCCGAATTGCCACCGTTGCAGATCTGTTTGCAGGTCAATATCGACGATGAGGACAGCAAGTCCGGTTGTGCGTTGGCGGATCTTCCGGCGTTGGCGGAGGCCGTGCTGGCGCTACCCCATGTCAGGTTGCGCGGGCTCATGACCATCCCGAAACCGGGCAATGTCGCGGCCCATGCGCAGCTGGCAAAGACAGCTTCGGATTTACTCGCTAGACTGCCGGCTTTAGCCATCCAGCCCTTCGATACCTTATCGATGGGGATGTCTGACGATTTGACGGATGCGGTGGCCGCCGGCAGCACCATGGTGCGTATAGGCACAGCTATTTTCGGCGTGCGACCGGCGCCTAAGCGTGATTAATTGAGTACAAGCATGACGGATTCAAAGTACCCCCAGTTGGGCTTTATCGGTGCCGGCAATATGGCGTCGGCGCTGGTCGGCGGCCTGCTCGCACAGGGCTGGCCCGCGAGCCATCTCTGGTTGTCCGACTCCAACGTTGGGCAACTGGCGGCGCATGCGGCGCGCGGCTGCAAAACCGTGACCGATAATGCCGTTCTAGCCGCTTCGGTGGATTTGCTGGTGCTGTCCGTGAAGCCGCAGGTGATGGCCGATGTACTGCGTCCCCTGGCCGCTGTGGTGCAGGCGAAACAACCGCTGATATTGTCCATTGCGGCGGGGATTCCTAGCGATAGCCTAGTTCGCTGGCTCGGGGGCAACTTGGCTGTGGTGCGCGCCATGCCGAATACGCCGGCGCTGGTGCAATCGGGCGCTACCGGCCTGTTTGCCAACGACCGCGTCAGTAACGAACAACGCCGCCTAGCCGAACAAGTCTTAGGCGCTGTGGGGATTACCCTGTGGGTCGAGCACGAAGACTTGATCGATGCCGTGACTGCCGTGTCCGGCTCCGGCCCGGCCTATTTCTTCTATGTTATGGAAGCCATGATTGCGGCCGGTGTGCGACTGGGCTTGGATGAGCGCGATGCGCGTGCCCTGACGTTGCAGACTGCGCTGGGTTCGGCACAAATGGCCATCACCGCCGATGTCGCTCCCGCTGAACTGCGTCGTCGCGTCACGTCGCCCGCCGGCACCACCGAGCAGGCCGTGAAAGTTTTTGATCAAGCCGAACTGAGTGTCATTTTCGAGCGCGCCTTGCGTGCCTGTGCCGATCGCGGCGCGCAAATGGCCCTAGAGCTCGGCGCTGCCGACTAATGTTGAGGAGTGTTTGAGATGGATCCGCTGAGCCAAATAGCCCTGTTATTGATCAACACCGCCTGTAGCGTATTTCTGATGCTGGTGTGGTTGCGTTTTTTACTGCAGGCCTCCGGCGCAGATTTCTACAACCCGATGTCGCAGTTTGTGGTGAAGGCCACCAGCCCGATTTTGCATCCGCTGCGGCGCGTGATTCCGTCGGTGTTTGGTTTGGACTTAGCGGCACTGGTTCTAATTTTTGTGGTCAAGCTGGTGCAACTGGCGGCCACGGCCTATCTCACCGAACAAGCCGCAACGCCTGCGTTGCTGGCCGTGACGGCAGTATTCGGGTTGCTGCTGGCGGCCTCGAGCTTCTTTTTCTGGCTGATTTTGCTCATGGTGATTCTGAGCTGGGTCAGCATGGCGTCCGGCGGTGTTAGCCCGGCCTTGATGCCAATTTTTCAGCTCTCCGAGTTCATTTTGGCGCCTTGCCGTCGTTTATTGCCGAGCATGGGCGGCTTCGACTTGTCGCCAATCATTGCCTTCCTCGCCATTCAGATCTTTGAGATTCTGGTGAAGTCGGCGTACCCCACCGCGCTGGCGTTGGTAGGGGCGGGCTGATGTCTGACGCGGCATCGTTCGCCTATCCCGCCGACAGCGTTGGCCTGGCCACGCCGCAGACGGTGCATTTCGACACGCCGCTGACACTGGCCAGCGGCCGCGTGCTGAAAGCCTACGACATCGTTTACGAGACTTACGGCACGCTCAACGCCGAGCGCAGCAATGCCGTGCTGATCTGCCATGCGCTGTCCGGGCATCATCATGCCGCCGGCTTCCATGCTGGCGAAGATCCGGCCAAAGCCAAGCCGGGCTGGTGGGATGCGGCCATCGGGCCGGGTAAGGTCATTGATACCAATCACTTTTTCGTGGTGGCTATGAACAACCTCGGTGGCTGCCACGGCTCGACCGGACCGGCGTCCATCAACCCCGATACCGGCGTGCCGTTTGGTCCGGACTTTCCGCTGGTGGCGGTGCGCGACTGGGTGAAAGTGCAGGCGCAGGTCTCCGACTATCTCGGCATTCAGTGCTGGGCCGCCGTGGTCGGTGGTTCGCTCGGTGGCATGCAGGTGCTGCGCTGGAGCATCGATCAGCCAGAGCGCACCGCCAACGCGGTGATCATCGCCAGTGCACCGAAACTGTCGGCGCAGAACATCGCCTTCAATGAAGTCGCGCGTCAGGCCATCCGCCGCGACCCGGATTTTCATGGCGGCCATTACTACGCCAAGGGCGTGGTGCCGGAAGTGGGCCTGTCGCTGGCACGCATGGTCGGGCACATCACCTATCTGTCCGACGATGCCATGCACCAGAAGTTCGGCCGCGATCTGCGCGCCACGACCTATCAGTACGGGTTCGATGCCGAGTTTCAGGTCGAGTCCTATCTGCGTTATCAGGGCGAGGTCTTTTCCAAGCGCTTCGACGCCAACACCTACCTGCTGATGACGCGCGTGCTCGACTATTTCGATCCGGCGCGCGACTACGGTCACGACCTCGCCAAGACCTTTGCCAAGGCGCAGTGCCGTTTCCTCGTGCTCTCGTTCAGCACCGATTGGCGCTTTGCTCCCGAGCGTTCGCGTGAAATCGTCGATGCCCTGGTCGAGGCCGGCAAGTGCGTGTCCTATGCCGAGATCGATGCGCCGCAGGGCCACGATTCTTTCCTGCTCGATAACCCGCGCTACCTGGCGGTGTTCGGCGCTTACATGCGGCGTATCGCCGAAGAACGGGAGGCCTGCCATGCGTCTTGATCTGGCGCTGGTGAAGCAGTGGGTGCGGCCCGACACGCGTGTGCTCGACCTCGGCTGTGGCGATGGCGAGCTGCTGGCTCATCTGCGCGATACGCTGAATGTGCGCGGCTACGGGCTGGAGATTGACCCGGATAAGCTCACGGCGGCCATCGCGCGTGGCGTCAATGTCATCGAGCAGGACCTGAACAAGGGCCTGAGCAACTTCAGCGATGACAGCTTCGATACCCTGCTCATGGCGCAGGCGCTGCAAGCCGTGCAACGGCCGGACGAACTGCTCGACGATATGGTGCGGGTGGCACGCGAAGTCATCGTCACCTTCCCCAATTTCGGTCACTGGAAAACGCGCTGGTACCTGATCCGCAAGGGCCGTATGCCGGTGTCGCGTGCGCTGCCCTACGGCTGGTACGACACGCCGAATATCCATCTCTGCACGTTCCGTGACTTTGAGGCGATGTGCCGCGACAAGGGCCTGCAGGTGCTTGACCGTCTCGCCGTGGATCAGGATCAGCAGGGAAGCGTGCTGTCGCGCTGGTTCCCGAATTTGTTCGGCGAGATCGGCATTTTCCGCGTCACGCGTGGTGGTGCGGCATGACCCGTTTGGTCTTGGCCACCGGCAATGCCGGCAAGCTGAAAGAGCTGCAAGCGCTGCTTGCTGACTGTGGCGTCGAGGTGCTGTCTCAGAAGCTGTTCGATGTGCCGGATGCCGACGAGACCGGCCTGTCGTTCGTGGAAAATGCCATCCTGAAGGCGCGCCATGCTGCGCAGCTGACGGGCCTGCCGGCCTTGGCCGACGACTCCGGTCTGGTGGTCGATGCCCTGCTCGGCGCGCCCGGTATCTACTCCGCACGCTATGCTGCTGACCCGGTCACGGGCGCACCGGCGGGCGATGCCGCCAACAATGCCAAGCTGCTCGCCGCGATGGCTGCGCTGCCCGTCGGCACGTCGCGCACGGCGCGATTCGTTTGCGTACTGGCCTTCGTGCGTCATGCCGATGACCCGCTACCGGTGCTCTGCCAGGCGGTGTGGGAAGGCGAAATCGCGCAAGCGCTGTCGGGTGCTGGCGGTTTCGGCTACGACCCGTTGTTCGTGGTGCCGGGCGAGGGCATGACCAGCGCCGAGCTGCCGCGTGAGCGCAAGGCACAGCTCAGTCATCGCGGCCAGGCTTTGCAGCAGCTGAAGGCGCGCTGGGGCGAGACCGGGCTTTGAGCTCGCCGCCACCACTTAGCCTCTATGTGCACATGCCGTGGTGCGTGCGCAAATGTCCGTATTGCGACTTCAACTCTCATGCCACACCCGGCGATGAACAAGGCGGCGTACCCGAATCGGCCTATATCGCGGCACTGCTGCAAGATCTCGATCAAGACCTCGCGGACTTCCCGAGCGCTCGGGCAGGCGAACGTGAGCTGGTCTCGATCTTCATCGGCGGCGGCACGCCTTCGCTGATTTCACCGGCGGGTTATGCCACGCTTTTTGACGGACTTCGTGCGCGCTTGAATTTCGCTGACGATATCGAAATCACCCTCGAAGCCAACCCCGGCACGGTCGAGCAGGGCTTGTTCCAGGGCTATCGCGAGGTCGGCATCAATCGCTTATCGATTGGTGTGCAAACCTTCCAGACAGCGCAGTTGAAAGCGCTCGGCCGCATTCACTCCGGTGATGAAGCGCAGCGCGCAGCGCAGTCGGCGCGCGAGGCCGGCTTCAGCAACTTCAATCTCGATCTCATGCACGGCCTTCCCGGGCAAACGCTGGAGCAGGCGTTGGATGATTTGCGTCAGGCCATCGCGCTCGAGCCTACGCATCTGTCTTGGTATCAGCTCACGCTGGAGCCGAACACGGTGTTTTTCCGCGAACAGCCCGTCTTGCCCGATGAAGACGTGCTCGCCGACATTCAGGATGCCGGGCAGGCACTGCTGGCCGCTGAAGGCTATGTGCAGTACGAGGTTTCGGCCTATGCCCGCCGCGTTCAGCGTTGTCGGCACAACCTGAACTACTGGCAGTTTGGCGACTACCTCGGCATCGGCGCGGGCGCGCATGGCAAGCTCACGCAGGTTACGGCTACCGGCCTGGATGTCCTGCGAACCAGCAAGACTCGGGTGCCGAAAGACTATCTCGCTGCGACGCGCTTTCGCGTGGCTGACACTTTGATTGCTGCCGAGGCTCTGCCCTTTGAGTTCATGCTCAATACCCTGCGCTTGATAGAGGGTGTGTCCACGACGCTGTGGTCGGAACGAACCGGCTTAAGTACGCAGGTGCTGGCCGAGACAGTGACGGCGTTACAGCATAAAGGCTTACTACAAAACGACGCCAATACACTGGTTGCAACAGCGCTGGGGCAGCGCTACCTGAATCGAGTCATCGAGGCATTTTTGCCGGAATGAATTACTATGACTCGACGCTCATTACGGCGTAACACTTCCTGAACATGAGTAACTGAACCATGCCTTCTGCCATCTGGGTCGATGCGGATGCCTGCCCAATCGTCATTAAAGACATGCTGATTCGCGCCTGCGAACGCACCGGCATTTCAATTACCTTTGTCGCCAACCAGCCGGTGCGAGTGCCCGCTGGCTTGCCCATGAAAGCCGTACAAGTGCCTGCCGGTTTTGATGTGGCAGATAACTACATCGTGCAGCACTCCGATGTACATGACCTAGTGATCACACAGGACATCCCATTGGCCGCTGAGCTGGTGAAGAAAGGTGTGGCGGCGGTGACACCGCGTGGACAATTCCATACCAAAGAATCGATTGGTCAGCGCCTAGCCATCCGTGACCTGATGAGTGATTTGCGCGATGCCGGCATGGTGCGTGGCGGACCACCGCCGTTTTCGCAAGCGGATCGACAGAACTTCGCCAATCAGCTCGACAAATGGCTGGCCCAGCGTAAGCGATAAGCCAGTTCTACTAGCGTCGGCTTCGGGTCTGCTCCGCGACGGCGCTGCGAATTTGCGAGATATTTTCGCGCAGCATATCGGCCACCAACTCGTCGGTGCGCGGGTCAAGCAAGACCTGCTCGGTGACTCGCAGCACGGTATCCGTCACGTTTTCAATAATCTCGTTATAGAACGGCATGCGCTTAAAGCGGCCCGCTTGCGGGTCGTTACGCAGCTTTTCGCGCACCATATCCCGCAGCTCACTTTGATTTTCTTCCAGTGCATTGGCGATATTGCGCGTGTAAGTGCCCTTCACAAGGACTTCAGCGACCTCATCCAACACGGCCACGGTAATGACGCCGCTCACGGCATTGACGACGCTGTCTTTCACGCGATTGAGCAGGCGCAGCGTAAAGCCATCACCCAGAATGCGATCTACGGCACGACCCAAGCGCGCCATGGTGAGGATGAAGCGCAGGATGGGCCAGTCATGAAACATGACGTGCGACACCGGAATCATGCCCAGAAACGCATACCAGTTGCGTGCGAGGTAATGACGTGTCCAACCGTCTTGACGCCAGTGGTAAAAGAATTCGAACGCGAAGATGCTGCACACGGTGTAGTCCACCGTGCGTATCCACCATAAGGCTTGCTTACTGACGTGGAAAAAATTCTGCCAAGCCAGCAACACCAGCGAGAGCATGGCCAGGGCAAACAAGATCCAGTCAGTCACACCGCCGCTAAACAGGGCGGGGCGAGGTTCGTTCGCGGGTTTTACCGGCTCGAGCACAAGTGCCATATCAATCCATCCGTGTGTAAATCAGATCCCAAACACCATGCCCGGCGATATGGCCGCGCATTTCAAACTTGCTCACCGGGCGCCAATCGGGGCGAGGGTAATATTCCCCCTTCACCCAGGCATTGGTAAAGCCTGGCGCTGCTTCCATATGCTCAAGCATCCATTCCGCATAGGGCGCCCAGTCTGTGGCCATGTGAAAGCGACCGCCCAGGCGAAGTTTACGTCGCACTAACTCAATCAAGTCAGGGCGCACGAAGCGGCGTTTGTGATGTCGGGCCTTTTGCCAGGGGTCAGGAAAGTACAATTGCAGCGTATCAATGCCGCCATCGATGATGCCTTGCTCCAGCACTTGCACGGCATCGTCAGCGTAAAAGCGCAAGTTGGTCAGGCCACGCGTGCCGGCATCGAAGCAAAGTTGTGCGATGCCCGGCTTATGAATTTCAATGCCAATGAAGTCGCGCTCCGGAGCGGCTTCCGCCATGGCAATCAGCGTCTGACCCATGCCAAAGCCGATCTCCAGTGTTAATGGCGCCTGCCGACCAAAGACATTAACGGGGTCCAGCAGGCCATCCGATAGTTTCAGCTCGTAGCGGGACGCAAACTCGTCCATGCCGCGCTGTTGCGACGTATTCAGCGGGGAAGTACGCGGCATGAATGTTTTGATGCGCTCGGTGAACGGGCGCTTGCTGGATGTGTCGCTCATGAAAGGCTCTACGGAGAGGCGGCTGATGACGGGAATTGTAAGCGCTGCAGGGGAGTGGGTGTAGCCTGATCTGCTGCGCTGTGTCGTTGTTGGATGCAAGAGAGTTTGTCATGATGGCGCGTACTGTTAGGGAGCATTGATATGAAGTCTGTCATGGGTTTGATTCTAGCCTCGGCCTCGTTTTCCGCCTCGGCGGTAAGTTATGCCCCGATGAATTTGGTCGACGCCTCGGGTATTGGCCCGGCTATTGGCACCATCACGATCACCAATACACCCTATGGCTTGGTGTTTACCCCCTCTCTGAAAGGGTTATCGCCAGGGCTGCACGGATTCCATGTGCACCAAAACCCGAGCTGTGCGCCTAAGGAGAAAGACGGCAAGCCTGTGGCGGCGTTGGCTGCCGGTGGCCACCTGGATTTGACCGGCGCAAACAAGCACGGTGAGCCCTGGGGCGATGGTCATATTGGCGACTTGCCCGCCCTTTTTGTGGATGGCGATGGCACTGCATCCCAGCCGGTGCTTGCCCCGCGTTTAAAGCACGCAGACCTCGTAGGCCGATCATTAATGATTCATGTTGGCGGAGATAATCATGCGGATCACCCGGCGGTCTTGGGTGGCGGTGGTGCACGTATGGCCTGTGGTGTCGTGGAGCCCGGTTGATGTACAGCGAATGGTTGTTTTCCTACGGCACACTACAACTGCCCTCAGTGCAGATAACCACCTTTGGCAGGTTGCTTGACGGCTCGGCGGATGCTTTGCCGGGGTTCGAGCAGACGATGGTTCTGATTGAGGATGCCGAGGTAGTGGCTACGAGCGGGCAGACTCATCATCCCATTCTGCGTTTTAGTGGCGACCCTGAGCACTGCGTTGCGGGTCAGGTGTTTCGCATTTCATCTGATGAGCTCGCCCAAGCTGATCGATATGAAGTCGCGGCATATCGTCGCGTATCGGTTATGTTGGCATCCGGACAGCAGGCTTGGGTCTATGTGGATGCGCGCTATGCGCCACCTCAATCTTTAGGCGAAGCAAGCTAAATGAACTGGATCATCTTAATCGCGGCAGGTCTTTTTGAAGTGGTTTGGGCTATTGGGCTTAAGTACACCGAAGGCTTCTCCCGCTTTTGGCCTTCGGTCATCACCTTGGCGGCTATGGCCATCAGTGTCGGCCTGCTGGGCTGGGCTATGAAGTCTTTACCGGTCGGCACCGCTTACGCTGTCTGGGTCGGTATTGGCGCGATTGGCACAGCCATCCTCGGCATGGTGCTGTTTAATGAGCCCGCCACGCTCATGCGAGGCCTGAGTCTGGCGCTGATTTTTGCCGGCATTATTGGCCTCAAACTGGCGTCACACTAAGTTCAAGGAGTCGGTAATGAAGGACGATGAGCAAACGAAATTTTGTCGCGATTGTGGCGCCCCGCTGAATGCGCGAGCTGAAATTTGCCCGGCCTGCGGCATTCGGCAAATCCCCGCGCCTAGCATCATTCAGTTAGGTACTATTGCGCCCAATGGACGCAGTAAATTAGCGGCCATTCTGCTCGCCTTTTTTCTTGGCGGCTTTGGCATTCACAAGTTCTATCTGGGTCAGATTGGCTGGGGTATCGTCTATCTGTTGTTATGCTGGACGTTCATTCCCGCATTTGTCGCCATCATTGAAGCCATCTTACTGCTGGTCATGAGTGATGAGCGTTTCAATGCAAAGTTTGGCCAGCAGCGATAATGCCGCGGCATTTAGTTTTTGAAGGTAAGCACCCGCATGTCGCTGGTGTTCAGGGAGAGACACAATGTTTAATCACATCATGGTGGGTTCAAATGACATCGAGCGCTCTCAGCGCTTTTACGATGCCGTTTTAGGCTTACTCGGCGCCAGCGCGCCCGTGCGTAATTTGGCTAACTCAGGCCATGTTCGCCTGTTTTATCGCCACGATGGCAACACTTTCTGCGTGACCGAGCCGATCAATGGCGAGCCAGCAACGGCCGCTAACGGGGCAACAATCGGTTTCAAATGCAGTTCCCCAGAGCAAGTGCAGGCGTTTCACGATGTCGCGGTCGCTCATGGCGGCACCTCCATCGAATCGCCACCCGGCTTACGCAGCAGCAGTTTGGGCGAGCTGTATTTGTCCTATGTGCGTGACCCTGATGGCCACAAACTGTGCGCTCTGTATCGTCCCAGCTAAGTCGTCGCTCCTAACGGAACGCGACACCGTCAATCGGGCTGGATGCTGTGGCGTAGAGTTTGCGCGGCATGCGTCCAGCAAGATAGGCCTGGCGTCCGGCTTCCACGGCTTTGCGCATCGCCGATGCCATCAGAATTGGCTTGCCGGCAGCAGCAATAGCCGTGTTCATGAGCACGCCCGCGGCCCCTAATTCCATTGCCACGGCAGCATCGGACGCTGTGCCCACGCCGGCATCAATGAGTACCGGCACCGTGGCCTCTTCTAAAATGATGCGCAGGTTGTAGGGATTGACGATGCCTAGGCCGGAGCCAATGAGCGAGCCCAGGGGCATGACCGCCACGCAGCCCATCTGCGCGAACAAGCGCGCGGCAATTGGGTCATCGTTGCAATAGACCATCACCTCGAAGCCTTCGTTGACCAGCGTTTCAGCCGCCTTCAGGGTCTCTGGCATGTTCGGATACAGCGTTTTTTGGTCACCCAACACTTCCAGCTTGACCAGCTTATGGTCGTCGAGCAGTTCGCGCGCGAGGCGGCAGGTGCGCACGGCCTCGTCGGCGGTATAGCAGCCCGCGGTATTCGGCAAAATGGTGTAGCGATCAGGCGAGATGACATCGAGTAAATTTGGCTCGCCTTTAGTCTGGCCAATATTGGTGCGTCGTACAGCCACAGTGACAATTTCTGCGCCGCTCGCAGCAATGGCGTCACGCGTTTCGTTCATGTCTTTGTATTTGCCGGTGCCGACCAGCAGGCGGGAATGAAAGGTTCGGCCGGCAAGAACAAAAGCATCAGTCATTGGATGGGACATGGGGCAGGGCTCGGGCAAGTAGCGTATGCGGACGATTGTACGAGGACAGCCCGCTCGCAGCTAGGATACTTGCCGTTTTGCAGCCTCTAAATTGGCTTCGTTGAAGTAAAAATCTGCCGCTAATTGGGCAATAGAGAGCTTTGAGCGTAACAGTGCAATTTCTTCTTGCAGGCGGTAATTCAGTGCTAGCAGCTCTTCAAGCTGTGGCGTCTCGGATGAGCTTGCGCTGGGGATGTCGTCATTCACGTGGCATACCTGTTGCGGCAATTGAAGTGAAGAGGTCGTGTCACTCACAAGTTGGTGGCTTGTAAATTTATATGAAGATGGTAAACGAATGAGAAAGACCGGCGTTCCGTTGTTAGGGAAAATCTTTGTTTTTTTATGTGAAGAAATGTAATTAAACAATTCAGCATGTTGCGTCATATAGATTTTCTGGTGAGTTATACCTGCTGGCTAGGGCGATAAGGCGTCTTTATTAAATTTCGTATCCAAATGGCGTGGATATGGCCTTAAATTCCCGTTTGTACGCCTAAGCTTTGTGCGAGAAAAATCATAAGCCACTGAAAGTAAAAGCCATTAATATTTTACAAATTACTACAGTGTGGCTCGAAGGCCTGATTTGTTTCGCGCTTATAAACATTAATGAAACGGTATGAATAGTTTTCCGATGGTTTTATTGCGGTCGAAGCCAATAACCCACGGAGTTTAACTATGAATATGCAAACCTCACAAAAACAGGCGATTTTATTACTGTCAGCTACATTGCTTTTAGCAGGCTGTAATAGCGGCGGGGACGAAACCAGTGGTGAAACGACTACGCCACCCACAGCCCCCAAGGTAGCGATTTGCAACTCAGAAAGCATGACCCCGGCCCAAATGGTTGAAGTCTTTGCGCAAAAACCTGTCGCAAAAGAATTGTCTGCCCTTGTGCTGACCCTGGTTGACCCTCAAAAGCAAACTTTGGCGGCGTTGACGACAGCGATTGATAACGTCGTAGCACTGGATGGTGCGAATTTTTGTGAGCTTACCGTCTTTCTGCAAGAGCTCATTAACGACGAAAAAAGCGAAGATCTGCAGCCTCTGACGTTTACCCTGAACATTATTTTAACCGGCCTGAATAACGGCATGACCTCCCAGCAAATTTCCAGCGGCTTAGTCCCGTTGCTGAATGGAACGTATGTACAGGCTAACAAGTCGGGCTTGATTTCCTCGGTGACGGACTTAACAGGAAACTTGCTGGGTGGCAGTGTGCTTAGCCCCGTTCAAGAGTTGCTGAAAGGCTTGCTCAGTCCTCAGACTGGCCTGCTGTCACCGCTGACCAAGCCATTGGATGAGCTGACTGCCGTTGATGGTGGTCCTTTAAGCCCGCTCACTCAGCTGGTGAATGCCTTGGTGAACACGAAAGATCAGGCATTAGAACCGCTCATTGCCTTGCTTAACGGTGTCTTAGGCGGCATGGAAAACGGACAAACGTCTCTCGAAATTGAGAACGGTATTAAAGCGCTGGATGAAGGCCAGCTATTCGTTAAGTCGTTCTTATCGAATGTGCCCTTCTATGGCGCTGCTCTGGCAGCACAGGCGCCCGCCGTTGCACCTAAGCCGGTGGTGACCGCGCCTTCAAAGCCTAGCAATCCGTTGGCTGGTTTGGGCGGTGGTAGCACGGAAGCAAAGACACCGATTCTTGGCCCAGTCTTGGTGCAAATTCCGGTGCTCGGCCCCGTGCTTGATGGCCTGCTGGGCGGTTTGTTAGGCGGGCTGATGGGTCTGGCAAAGTAAGCGTTGAGTGAATCCAGTAAGCCGTGGTCTCTCAGTAACGAGAGATCAGGCTTACTGCAAACCACGCGATTGCCACTGTATTCTTTGGTAGTCGAATTAGCCCTGAATCGGCTGCGCTAAAATCCAAAGGCCGGACGTGGTGAACAACACCATAAGTACCAACATAGGTATTTGGCTGATCATGGCCGCACGCGCCGAGCCAAAGCTGCGCAGCGCCTGCTGATGCGCCAAGTAAACACTCACCACATGTCCAATCAAGATCAGCGCAACTTGCGTATGCCAGACAGTGCCCATGTCGGGCAGGATGGGTGCGCGCCAGAGCTGAGCGGTTCCAAACAGGTCCCAGCCCCAGCCGAAAGGGTCCGACAATAAGCTGACGATCTTGACGCCTTGCGACAGCAGCAGCGTGTAGTAGTGCGTAATGTGATACACCAATGCGATGGGAATCAGTGAAAAACCAAAGTCGCCGAGGAGCCTTAACAACGGTGTTTTACTGCCGGTCAGCAATCGGCCAAACCAAACAAAGACGGTAAAAACCAGCAAATAAAGCCACGGCGAAATGAATAGGCACAGGGTTTCGTAGGCGAGATAGAACGGTCTTAGCTCAACAAATGCGTGAATGGGCGGTTTGCCTATCCAGGCATATATCAATCCGTAGGGGTCGGTCCAAAATAAGCGATACCAGGGCACGGTCCCGCGCAGACCATCAAACGCAGTTGCAGAAAGCATGAAGAGAATGAACACGACCAGACTCAAGTGCTCTGCGCGTACTTGCTGTAAGCCAGAAAACGGTAAACGCCAGCGCACGCCTTGATTAGCGGTGTAATACAGTGGGGATGCAAGCGCGAGCAAGCGTAAAAAGACAGAAAAAAACTCGCCATACCGGAGCCAGACATCGCGGCCAAAGCAGGCCATGCCTGTCAACGTTATCGCCGAATAGATGAGTAAGTATTTGGCTAAGGCTTCTGGGCGAGTCAAGCTGAACAGCTCAATCCAAATAAAGCCCTGAAACAACAGTAGGGCTGGCCAGTAACTGAGCCAGCGTGGGTACTGCCAGCGACCCTCCATGAAGCGTCCAAATCCTAGGCTAATGACACGCCAGGGATTTAGTACCTCATAAAAATTGCCCAAGAAGGCGCTCAGATAAGCGATACCTAAAACAAAGATGATCCAGAAAAACGTCATGTTGAAATTGCGATAGGGGTCTTGCACACCCCAGATGCCAGTGACGATGCACAGCAATAAAAGCCCGACACTGAGGGTGCTCAACCCGGGCCGCAAGCGCTTGCTCAGCTGCGTCAGCCAAGCGGCTGGGTAACTGGGTAGCGCACTTGGGCGGGCTTGGGTGGCGAGCAAGCCGATGACCAAAAATGAGATCAGCAGCGTCGCTGCCGCTGCATAAAGATAAAGCCAGAACGGCACCGGAAGCGTGTAGAGGCGACCAAAGGAGTGAGCGAAAACAGGCCCAGCGAATAGAGACAGCCCAGCGGCTAAAAGGGCTTTTTTTACCAGATGGGTCATTTCATGCCTCTCGTTTTTATTGGACGCAATCCTACATTTGTATTAGTTTCGTTCAACTCTTTTTGGCCGATGATTTTTCGGCCGAGATATTTTGGTGAAATGCGGGAGAACACGCATGCAGACCTACACTACGCAAGCTCGCTTGCGCCTTGCCCTTTTTTTGTCGGTATTCAGTCTTAGCGCCTGTGGTCCATGGTCTTCAGACTCGGACGACTCAGATAAATCCCCTAGCCCTTCTGTACGCGCTGCACCTCTCACCAAATTTGATTTAGCTAATGGTTGCTACCGCTTGCAACCGCAGGGCGGCTCGGGCTTTGTTGGGCAGTCTGGTAATGCGTGGACGGCCAATGCCACGTCGGCAAAAGCCGCGTTGTTTTATCTAAAGCCCACAGCGCTGGCTCAGTACCTGCTTTTTGATACCTCCAGCCAGATGCTATCGGGCCAGTCGGGGCAGATTAGTGCTGTAGCGCGAGCCAGCGATGCGGCCAACTGGACATTGGCTACCGTTAAGCCGGGTCAATACACCTTGAGTCTGAGCAGTGCGGGGCAATTTTTAGCCGCTGGAACGAATGGCGCGCTTTCCTTAGCGGCTGCGCCGACCATTTTTAATTTTGTTGGCGCCACGGGCTGCAAGCCTTATCCCGAAATTAGCGATGACATTGTCGGTGAGACCTATCGTGGTCAGGGTGTTGATAAACCCGTGATCGGCTTTGCTGAAGTGCATACCCACATGGCCATGGGGCATGAAATGTCCGACGGTAGTCAGTTAGTTGGGCCATCGGCTGGCGGCGTTATGTACGGGCAAATGTTCCATCGCTTTGGCGTGCCCCATGCCATGGACAACTGTGAAGATTGGCATGGTCCCAATGGCATTCGTGATCCAGAGGCTTTAGTGCTTGATCTAAAGCCATTGACCACGCACGAAACAGGTGGTTGGCCGGGGTTCGTTGCTTGGCCGGCGTATGACTCGCAGTTGCATCAAGCGATGTACTACAAGTGGGTCGAACGTGCATGGAAGGCTGGTATGCGAATCATGGTGTCGGAAGGCACTAACATTGCGGCCTTGTGTGAAGTTGGGCGTCTTGCGGTTTTGCGCCCCGATGCCGATTGCAACGACATGAGTCTGGGTATTAAGCAGGTGAAATACCTGTTCGACTTGCAGAACTATGTGGATGCCCAAGAAGGCGGGCCGGGCAAAGGCTGGTTCCGTATTGTGACCAGTCCGAAAATGGCCCGAGAGGTCATTAACGAAGGCAAACTGGCCGTGGTGGCAGGGTTAGAGTTTGCCAATTTGTTTGACTGCACCGTCAAGTTCAATCCGCTCGGTGGTGAGACTCGGGGCTGTACAAAGGAAAGCATTGATCGCCAGATTGAAGAGGTTTGGAACCTTGGTGTGCGAGAGCTTTATCCCTATCACGATGTGAATAGCGCGCTGGGGGGCACCGGTATTTTTAATGGCGATACCCTGAATTTGGTTGGCTTTGTTGGCACCAACCAGTTTTGGAAAACCTATGACTGCGCGGATACCGGCGAAGGAGCTAAGTACTTCTATCCTGCTGGCGCAATTATGACCACCGCCGTGCCGGGTACGGGTAGTGACCCCTTGAGTCAGACGGTGATTGGCTTGCTACAAGGCCCCGCGCCCATTTATCCGCCCGATCGTCGTCAGTGCAACGCCCGTGGCATGACCGATCTGGGTGAGTACGCGATGCAGCAGCTGATGAAGAAAAAATTCATCATCGACATCGATCACGCTGAAATCTCCATCAAACAGAAAATGTTAGACATGGCTAAGGCGCAGACACCGTCTTATCCGATGATTTCAGCGCACGGTGGTCACGGGGGTATCAGTCTGGCGCAGGCCAAGGAGATTCTCGATAACGGCGGATTGATTTACCCGTTTAAGCCCAATGGCAAGGGGCATGTTGAGTTTATGAACAAGCTCAAGCCTATTTGGCCGGCCAACAAACCCATGGCAGTGGGCTATGGCATGGATGCAAATGGCATTGCCGATCGTGCGCCGCCGCGTGGTGCAGGTAGCAAGCCCGTGAAGTACCCCTTTACGCTCTTTAGTGGCCCAGACTGGGGTGATCGCTACGCCAAAGCGGGCATTAAGCCCATTTCGGTGAAGCTGCAAACCGTACCTGAAAGTGGCAAAAGTTGGCACATTGATGAGGTGGGCACGGCCCACTACGGCATGGTGGCTGATTACGTAGAGGAAGTTCGGTTGGAAGGTGGTCAGGAAGCCCTAGACGCCCTGTACAACTCGGCTGAAGCCTACCTACAAATGTGGGAACGAATTGTAAATCGCTAAGCAAAACGGGGGCGGTCAAGGTCTGACTTAGCCCCCACCAATCGCATGCACAATCTCGATGTTATCGTTTGGTGCGCAGAGACATTGTGCATGCAAGCTGCGCGGCACTATCTCCCCGTTGCGTTCAATGGCGATGCGCTTGCCGACCAGTCCTTGGGCGGCCACAAGCTCAGCGAGCGTGCAGCCTTCAGCGACTTCCGTGGGCTCTCCATTTAAGCGAATATTCATCTTACGCACTCCGCATGAGGCTGTAGGCCAGCCATAACCAGCCCGCGATAAAGGCGAGCCCGCCTATCGGGGTAATGGCGCCAAACCAACGGGGTGCGCCCAGCGCCATGGCGTACAGGCTGCCGGAGAAGATGATAATGCCCAGCTGTAACAGTATCGCGCTGGTTTGAATGCCTGCGACGGGCAACGCCGGGGCTACGCTACTCATGCGCAGCAGCACGCCCAGCGCGACTAAGCCCAAGGCATGCCACATCTGATAAGACACCGCGGTATGCCACCAGCCTAAGGCCTCAGTGGACAGGCGCGCTTTCAGCGCATGGGCGCCAAAAGCACCGGTCATTACGGCTAAGGCCATATTCAGTGCGGCAAGTGCTAGCCAGTTCATGGCGGTTTCTCCGGCACATAAAAAGACCCGCAACGGTGGCGGGCCTAATTGGGAAGGATGGAACAGATTAGGCCGTCAGGGCTGCTCTGACTTTATCCATGGCATTTTTTTCGAGCTGACGAATACGCTCGGCGGACACGCCAAACTCATCCGCTAACTCATGCAAGGTGGCCTTCTCTTCGCTGAGCCAGCGTCGAGCCAGAATGGCCTGACTGCGGGTATCGAGCGCGTGAATCGCGGCCATCAGGTTATCGGTGTTGCGGCTCTCGGTATCGTCGGCCTCAACCAGCAATGCCGGATCGTAACGGTGATCTTCGAGATAATGAATCGGGGCTTTCGCCGCTTTTTCATCATCGTCATCCAGGCTGCCTTCGAGCGCTGTATCGTGAGACAGCAGGCGGCCTTCCATTTCGAAGACATCACGCATGGAGACGTTCAGGTCTTCGGCGATAGCAGCAGCTTCAGCTTGAGTTAAGCCACGCGACGATTTTTTCATGCTGCGCAGATTAAAGAACAGCTTGCGTTGCGCCTTCGTGGTGGCCACTTTCACGATGCGCCAATTTTTGATGACGTATTCGTGAATTTCGGCTTTGATCCAGTGCACCGCAAACGACACCAAGCGAACGCCCATGGTCGGGTCGAAGCGCTTTACGGCTTTCATCAGGCCGATATTACCTTCTTGAATTAAGTCGGCTTGGGGTAGACCGTAACCGGCATAACTCTTGGCGATATGAACGACAAAACGCAGGTGAGCCAGCACGAGTTGGCGTGCAGCATCGAGGTCATCGTGAAAGTGTAGACGCTCGGCAAGCGCGCGCTCTTCATCAGCCGTTAAGACCGCCACGCGGCTAACAGACTGGATATACGAACCGAGATTGACTCCCGGCACTGTCACTGCGATGGGCTGCAAGTGCTTGCAGTCACTCATCTTTTTACGCCTCCAATGGCCTATAGCCATACACTGGGTTTATCACGACCGTAGATAATAGCATCGATATGCTGCCCTGCAAGATGACGAGCGAGCAGCGGCTCGGTTGACGTGCAGGACAAGGTCTAGCGCAATTAGGACTCTAATTCGCGCAAATGACGGCCAACCGCCATCCAGGCACCCAACCAACCTAAGAAGCTCGATCCGGCCAATACTGCCAAGCTTGTGCCAAAAGAGGGGTAGCTCAAGCTAAAGTTGCTGCTGTAGAGGCTGGCCATTTGCGTCACGGGCACATTGAGCCATGCGGTAAAGCTACTGACCGCAATGAGGGTAAGCACCCCCGCGCTTAAACCGCACCAGACACCCATATAGATAAAGGGGCGACGTACAAAGCCATGGGTACCGCCAAGCAAGGAAATGACACGAATTTCATCGCGGCGGGATTCAATGCTCAGGCGAATGGTGTTGCCCACTACCAACAATCCGCCGAGGAGCAGGGCGCCGCCAACGGCCCAAAGCAGGCGTTGACCCAACTCAAGCATGGATTGAAGACGCTGTACCCAGGCGATGTCTACTTCTGCCAAAGCGACTTCTGGCCATTGAGCCAACTGATCCCGCAGTGTGGTCATTTCGCTGGAGCTGGCATCATTCTTCGGAAACACTTCGAGCACGGCGGGTAAGGGGTTGTAGCCGAGCTGATCTAATGCGGGACCGTAACCCGACTGCTGCTTGAACTCTTCTAAAGCCCCATCGGACGAAATAATGCGCGCCGAGCGAATGCCGGGCAGTGCTTGGGCGCGTGCCAGTACGCTGGCTTGTACTTCCGCGGGCGTCTCTTCCTTCAGATAAATCGACAGCCTGGCTTCGCCATCCCAGCCACTGGCTGCACTGCTGGCGTCATCCAGTAACTTGCCTAAACCCAGGGGCAGGGTCAACGAGATGGTCATGACCAGCACGGTCATCAACGTGGAAAGCGGCGATTGGGCGAGGCGGCCAAAACTATCTTTGGCTTCGCGCTGATGGTGTTGCAGCCAATGAGTGGCGCGAGATGAAAAGGTGCTGGTTTGTTTCTCAGCACCGCGAGCAGCAATGGGCTGATTCATACGGAGGCTCCAGTATCGGCGACCAGCTGACCGGCCTTCAAGGTCAAAAGACGATGGCGGAAGCGGGCAATCAGGGACAAATCATGTGTGGCAACCAGAATGCTAACGCCCACGCGCGACAGCTCTTCAAAAATATTCATCACTTCCACGGCTAACTGCGGGTCGAGGTTGCCGGTGGGTTCGTCGGCAAGAATAACGGCGGGTTTGCTGACCACGGCGCGGGCGATACCGACACGCTGTTGCTCACCACCGGAAAGCTCAAAGGGCTGCGATTTTGCGCGATGCTTGAGGCCGACCAGATCGAGTGCGGCGTATACGCGATTAGGGATGTCTCGCGGTTGCATGCCGGCAATGATTAGCGGCAGCGCCACGTTGTCATAAACCGAGCGATCGTCGAGCAGGTTGTGATCTTGGTAGATCATGCCAATGTCGCGCCGCGCCAGCGCAATTTGATTGCCCTTAAGCTGGCTGTGGTCGCGATCGTTCACGATGACGCGTCCGCTGCTGGCGCGCTCGATCAGCATAATGAGCTTAAGCAGCGTCGATTTGCCTGCGCCTGAATGGCCGGTGAGGAAGGCCATTTCGCCGGTCGGTAACTCAAAGCTCAGCTCACGCAGCGCATCGAATTGCGGTGCATAACGCTTGCTGACAGATTCAAAACGGATCATCTAACGATCTCCAACGGGCGGCGACGACGCTTAACGCGTTTCGTCGAACAGCGCCTCAACAAATTCGGCAGCCACAAAAGGCCGCAGGTCATCAACACCTTCACCCACACCCACATAGCGAATGGGGAGGTGGGTTCGGCTAGCAATATTAAACAGCACGCCACCTTTGGCCGTGCCATCCAGTTTGGTAATGACCAGGCCGCTGAGTTTGACGGCTTGGTCGAAGTCTTGCACCTGGTTCAGCGCATTTTGGCCAGTGCCGGCATCAACCACGAGTAGCGTTTCATGCGGAGCATTGGCATCCAGCTTTTGCAGTACACGCACGACCTTGCTCAGCTCATCCATCAGATGGCTTTTGTTATGCAGACGGCCGGCGGTGTCAGCAATCAGCACATCAATGCCCTTGGCTTGCGCGCTTTGCAGGGCATCGAACAGGACCGACGCGGAGTCAGCGCCACTACCTTGAGCAATTACCGGAACATTATTGCGCTCACCCCAGACTTGCAGCTGTTCGACCGCAGCAGCACGAAACGTGTCACCAGCAGCGAGCATGACGGACTTACCTTCACGCTGCAGACGCTTAGCCAGTTTACCGATGGTCGTGGTTTTACCAACGCCATTGACGCCCACCACTAAAATCACAAACGGGGTGGCGGCTTTGGGAATGACCAAAGGCTGTTGTCGGGGCGCGAGTAATTCGGCTAATTCTTTTTTCAGGGCATCGTAGAGCGCATGCGAATGCAGTAGCTCATTGCGCGAGACGCGCTCGGTCAACGCATCCACGACGCGTTTCGTGGCATCGATGCCAACGTCGGCAACGAGCAGCTGAGTCTCAATGTCCTCCAGCAGCTCATCATCAATTTCTTTGGCGCCGATCAGTAGCGTCGCCATGCCTTGGCTAAAGCTTTTGCGGGTTTTGGAGAGCCCGCTTTTCATGCGACTAAGGAAGCCGCCAGCCTCGTGAGAGGCGGTCTGGTCTGTACTCATTTGGGTGTCCAACCTGTGCCAGCTTGTTGCAGTGCGACAAGCTCGGGATGCGCTATGCTACCACCCGTTTTCCTAATGCGGTGATGTCTTATGCGGCGGCTAGTTCAGCGAATTCCCATGGGTGTGGCGATCAGAACGGTATTGATCTTGCCGCTGTTCATCATGGCATCGTTGGCTTCGGCAGCGATTGCGCCGGTCAGCTTTAACTTGGCCAATGGCCTGCGCGTCATTGTGCAAGAAGACCATCGCGCGCCCGTGGTGCTGACGCAGGTCTGGTATCGAGTGGGCTCATCAGACGAACCGCCGGGACTAACGGGCTTGTCGCATGTGTTGGAGCACATGATGTTTAAAGGCACGGTGAAAGTGCCTGTGGGTGAGTTCTCGCGATTGGTCGCCTATGCCGGTGGCGATGATAACGCCTACACCAATGACAATTTCACCGTCTATTTTCAGCAACATCTGGCCGATAGATTGCCGCTTGCATTGGAGTTGGAAGCGGATCGCATGATGGGCCTGACGTTCGATGCGGAGGAGTTTGCTCGCGAGCTCAAAGTTGTTATGGAAGAGCGTCGCTTGCGTACCGACGATAATCCCCAGGCACTGGCGATGGAACGTTTTCAAGCACTGTCTTTGCTCTCCAGCCCCGAGCGAAATCCCACCATTGGCTGGATGCGTGACTTAGAGCGTTTGACCGTGGAAGACGCGCGAGCGTGGTATCAGCGCTGGTATGCGCCAGCCAATGCCACGCTGATTGTTGTGGGTGATGTCACCGTGGCTCAGGTGCGCGAATTAGTGGAGCGTTATTTTGCTCCACTACCGTTAGTCAGCATCCCTCGCCGCGCGTTAATTCGTGAGCTCGACAGTCCGGGTGAGCGCAGCCTCAGTCTGACCTTGCCGGGGCAGGTGCCCTCTTTGTATATAGGCTTTAATTTGCCCAGTTTGGCGAGTGCGCGCGACCCCCAAGATGCTTATGCCTTGCAGCTGCTATCGGGGGTGCTCGACGGCGGCATCAGTGCGCGCTTGGAGCGTGACGTGGTGCGCACTAATCAGGCTGCGGCGATACGGTCGGGTTATGACGTGTTAGCCCGCGGCGATACGCAGTTAATCATTACGGCCGTGCCTGCAGCGGGCCAGTCTTTAACCGCCTTACGCGAGGCGATCCTGAAATCGGTTTATGCCTTACGCGATGAGGAAGTGAGTGTCGACGAGCTGGCCAAGGTTATGGCGAATGTGCGTGCGCAAGCGGTCTATGGCCGTGACGAGCTGGATGATCGTGCTCAGCAACTTGGCCGTCTCGATGCGCTGGGCTTGCCGTTAACCTGGGACGACGAGTTGCCGGCGCGACTAAAAGCCATTACGCCCAAAACGATTCGTGAAGTGGCTAGGCGCTATTTACAACCCGAGCGATTGGCGACGTTGTTTTTGTATACGCCGAACTCGCCCGCACCGACCCAGCCAGTTGGGGTGACACCGTGATTAAGGTTGGCAGCAGCATGAAACAACGATCATTGTGGCGTATGGCTGTGGGATTTGTGGCGCTGGTGACCGTGACGGGCATTCAGGCCAGTGCCGATCACAGCAGCACGCCAGATGGCCCGCTCACCGCATTGCAGCGCTTATCGAGCGCAGCGGCGTTGGAGCAAGCCCGTAGTCAACGTTTGAGCCTGAATATCCCCGTTCAGCAATGGCAAACGGCAGAAGGTTTACGCGTTTTATTCTGGCCGAATGACCAAATTCCGTTGCTGGATACGCGCTTGGTCTTTGATGCCGGTGCAGCTCGTGACGGTGATATGTCCGGCCTTGCATCCGCTGTGTCCAGCCTGATGGATGAAGGTACGACGCGGCGTTCGGCCCAAGCTGTTGCCGAAGGGTTTGAGCGCGTGGGTGCGGAGTTTTCTGCGTCGTCATACCGCGACATGGCCTTGCTGCAACTGCGCACGCTGAGTCAGCCCGAGTATCGCGATCAGGCCCTGGCCTTGTTTGCTGAAATGGCCAGTCAGCCTGCGTTTAGCGAAGAGGCCTGGCTGCGCTTGCAGGAATCTCTGCGTATTGGCCAGCGTCAGCGTCTGCAGTCGCCTTCGGGGCGAGCCGGCTTAGCATTTTATCAAGCGTTGTATGGCAGCCACCCCTATGCCAATCCACTGGCTGGATTTGCCACTAGCGTGCAGAGCATCAAAACAAAAGATATCAAAGCCTTCCATGCCCGCTTTTACACGGTGGAAAATGCCGTACTGGTTTTAGTCGGCGACATCGATCGCATGAATGCCGAACGCATAGCGCGAGAGATCAGTGTTGCGCTGTTGCCGGGGGCCGCCGCAGAACCGTTGCCGCTGCCCAAGGCCGTCAAGCGGAGTCAGCGCGAACACATAGAAATGCCATCACAACAGACGTATGTGTTGCTGGGCGAGCTCGGTCTTAGCCGTTTGGATGCGGATTTCTTCCCCTTAATCGTCGCGAATGAAATTCTTGGTGGTAGTGGGTTTGGCAGTGTGCTGACGCGAGAGCTGCGCGAGAAGCGGGGGTTAACCTACAGTGTCAGCAGTCAATTTGTGCCGATGCGTGTACCTGGGCCATTCCAAATCAGCTTCGCCACGCGTGCTGATCAAGCCGAGGCTGCGCTGGCGCTCACGCAGCAGATACTTCGCGACTTTGTGCGCCAGGGGCCGGATGCAGCGGCGGTCGCGAATGCGGTGGCGCAGCTGACGCAAGCCTTCCCGCGCAGCTTAGTGCGCACTGATGCCATTGCCAGCTATCTCGGCATGATGGGCTTTTACCAGCTGCCACCAGAGTACTTGTCGCAGTACGTGGAACAGCTGTCTGCGGTAACACCCGAACAGGTTCGTGATGCCTTGAAGCGTCGCATCCACCCGGATCGCATGATCGTGATTACGGCGGGTCAAAAGCGCCCGTCTTCGGCAACTCAGGGTGCGCGATGACACGAGCAAAAACGTCCGCCGCCGCTAAGACCGGCCGACGCGATCTGCGCATCATCGGCGGTGTTTGGCGGAGTCGGAAAATTCAATTTCTGGATTTGCCCGGCCTGCGCCCGACGCCGGATCGTGTTCGTGAAACCGTGTTTAACTGGCTGCAATTAGCGCTCGCGGGCCAGCATGTGCTGGATGTTTTTGCGGGTAGCGGAGCGATGGGCTTTGAGGCGTTATCGCGAGGCGCAGCCAGCCTAACGCTGTTGGAGCGCGACCTACAGCAGGCGGCCTGTTTACGCGAGCAGGCCGCTAAGTTGGAGGCGGCATCCTGCCAAATTTTGTGTGTCGATAGCCTGCGCTGGCTGCAAGATGCCCAAGCGCCAGCGGGGGGGTACGGGCTGATTTTTCTCGACCCCCCGTTCCATTTGGGATTAGTAAATGACATTTTGCAGCGTATAGCGCAGAAAGGCTGGTTAACGCAGACGCGCTGGGTGTATGTTGAAACCGAGTTGGCGTTGACTGAGCTGAATTTGCCGACAGCACTTCAGCTGCATCGCCAGACCAAAGCGGGCTTAGTTAATGCGTTTTTATTTCGTTGCGATGCCCTACAAATCCAAGACGTTATTGAGCTAGAACATGACACGCTCTGATCAGGAAATCTTCACCCCCGGTATCAATCGTAGTCCTTTCAAGCCGGCCTGGTGGCTACACAATGCGCATTTACAAACGCTGTATCCTTCCCTGTTCCGCCGTGTAGAACCGCTACCCAGGGTGCGCGAGCGGGTCGCGCTGAGAGATGGCGATTGGATTTATTTGGATTGGCGATTGCCGAAAGCGTGGATAGGCAGTGGTAAGCCGTTAATTGCCATTGTGCATGGATTGAGTGGGTGCAGCGGCTCTCACTACGTTGTGGGGCTGCAGCGTAGTTTGGAGGCTTTGGGCTGGGCCAGTGTCGCGATCAATTGTCGGGGAGCCACGGGTGAGCCCAACGATACCCCACGTGCCTATCATGCGGGTGCGCATGATGATCTCGCCGACATTATGACGGCGCTGTATGAGCGTTATCCCGATGTGCCCTTGGGCTTGGTTGGTTACTCCCTTGGTGGCGCTATTTCGTTGAATTACCTGGCGCAAGAGAGCACGCCGCCGAATGTGTTTGCGGCCAGTACCGTCTCAGTTCCGCTTTTGCTCGGCGCTTGCGCGGATCGGTTGGACCAAGGTTTCTCGCGAGTGTATCGCAAACATTTACTGGGCTTGTTACAGCAGTCCTGGGTGCGTAAAGCGGATCATCTTGCGCAACGAGGGGATGAAGAAGTGGCTGTGCACATCCGTGAGTGCCTGGCTGAAGGGCCATTCACGTCGTTCCGTCACTTTGATGATGTTTTGGTCGCTGGACTGCATGGTTTTAAAAATGGCGAGGACTATTATCAGCGGTGCAGCCCTCGCCAGAGCCTAGCAAAAATCAACGTCCCCACGCTGTTGTTGCAAGCGGTAGATGATCCGTTTTTAACCCCAGAATGTTTTCCCACGGCGCGTGAGTTATCGCCCTCGGTGTATCTGGAAATTGCCCCATGCGGTGGTCATGTTGGATTTATTGAGGCCGGTGAGCACTGGCGTGAACCGCAGTTTTATCTAGAGCGCCGTATTCCTGAGTTTTTGCAGCGACAAGCCGAGAGTTTTCAGGTGCCGAAAGTGCTTTCCCCTCGGGCGCAGGGCGAGAAAGTGTCGCGCTTACGTCATGCTGTTAATGCTTAAGGCTTGGCCGTAACGAGTCTTAAGCTCAACCAAGCCTTCTCTTGCTTCGCCGCGTAAGTAAGGCGCTTCCAAGCAAATGACTTGATAAATCCCCTGACGCAACATGGCTTGCGTCAGCGGTTCCTGAAAGCCGAAGAAGCCCGTGGTGCTGAGGAAGTTGACCCAGCTGGTGGCAATGATCCAGATGTTGACGAGCAGCGCACCAATTTCTTCCTCGGTGGCTTCAAGCAGGCCAGAGTTGATCTGCAGCGTATAGAGCAAATGCACGCTGCTGAGCATGCGCTTGGCAAACTCACGGTAGTGTTCGCGTAGTTCCGCGTTGTCGGTGATCAGGTGCGTCATGTCGCGATGTAAAAAGCGATAACGCCATAGGCAATCGAGGATGTGTTCAAACAGTTGCACTTTATCGAGCTGCGTTAGCGGCCTATCGCTAGGTAGGTGCAGCGTAGACTGCATCTGGTCGGCATATTGCTGAAACAGCTCAAAGATAATCGCGTCTTTGTTGGGGAAGTGGTAATACAAATTACCTGGGCTCATGCCCAAGGCAGCCGCCAAATGGTTGGTGGTAATGAGCCGCTCGCCCTGCTCATTGAACAGCTCAAGACTTTTTAACAGGATGCGATCACGCGTTTTCACAGAGTTGGGATGTCCTGAGGGTCGGGGCCACTGAATTGACAGCCTAGAGTAAATGCTCTAAAAACGCCGCACAAGGTGTTTACCCTTTTGGTAGCACAGGAATTTCGTTTTGAGGTCATTATGGTTGCTCATCTCGCTCAGCTCGCTGCATCGAACCCACAAGTTGCTGAAATGCAGCGTATTTTTCAGTCTCAGCGTTCGGCATACAACCTACGTCCTATGCCGTCGGCGAGCGAGCGTATTGCCCATTTGACTCGTCTGCGCGCCGTCATTATCAAGTATCAGGACGATTTGGCCGATGCGGTCAGCCAAGATTTCGGCCATCGCTCAAAAGATGAAACCAAGATTGCTGAGGTTCTGACCTCGCTGGAAGCGGTGAAGTATGCCAGCAAAAATCTGACCAACTGGATGAAGCCACAGAAGCGTCACCCTGGCATTTTGGCGACACCCGCCAAGGCTCGCGTAGTGCCGCAGCCACTGGGTCTGGTGGGTGTTGTGGTGCCGTGGAACTACCCAATTTTCCTCGCCATTGGCCCGTTGGTTGGCGCGCTCAGTGCCGGCAACCGCGTCATGATCAAGACCTCCAGCTTCACGCCACGTTTGGGTGAGACGCTGAAGCGCATGCTCGCCGAGGCCTTCACCGAAGATACCGTGGCCGTTATCACTGGTCGCGGTGAAGTCTCGGAAGCGTTCAGCCATATGGCATTTGACCAGATCACCTTCACCGGCTCGACCAATGTTGGTCGCACCATCATGCAGAATGCCGCCGCTAATTTGACGCCGGTACTGCTGGAGCTGGGCGGCAAGTCGCCGGCCATCGTGCACGAGTCCTACCCGATGGCCGATGCCGCTGAGCGCATCGCTTTCGGCAAATGCTGGAACGCCGGCCAGACCTGTGTGGCCCCGGACTATGTGCTGATGCCGCGCGGCAAGACCGACGAATTCGTTATCGCCTTCACCGCCCAGGTCAGCAAGATGTACCCGACGCTGGTGACTAACGCCGACTACACCAGCATCGTCAACGACAAGCAGTACACGCGCATTCAGAGCTATCTCGACGATGCCCGTGCACAAGGTGCTCGCGTGATCGAAATCAACCCGGCCAACGAACGCTTTATTGATACCCGCAAAATTCCACCGACGCTGGTCATTGGTGCCACGCCCGACATGCTGATCATGCAGAACGAAATCTTCGGGCCGATCCTGCCGATTATCGAGCGCGAGTCGCTGTCGCAGGCGCTGGAGTTCGTGAATGCGCGTCCACGCCCACTGGCGTTGTACTACTTCGACAATGACTCGGCGCGTGCCGATTATGTGGTTACCCACACGCACTCCGGCGCAACCGGCATTAACGATGTGGTCACCCATGTTGGCGTTGACGATCTGCCATTTGGTGGCGTTGGCCCATCCGGTATGGGTCGTTACCACGCGAAAGAAGGGTTTGAAACCTACTCGAACATGAAGGCAGTGTTGGAGCGCTCGAGCATCTACTCCGTGCGTTACATCCTGCCGCCATTCGGTCGCGTGGCTCACGGCCTGATTCAGAAACTATTTTTGAGTAAGTAATATCCAGAGGCGCTGCTGTCCCGAAAATAACAAAAAGCAGGGGGTGAATGGATGCAAGCAGTAACGACTCATGCGATGGCGCTCAGCCGTCGCCACTTTTTAAAAACCGGTGCGATGGGCGGCATGCTCCTCGTCACCGGCTCAGCAGCTGCACTCCTGACCGGCTGCGCGCAAGCGCAACCGGCAACAGGTTATGTCTATCTTCGCGCAGCCGAATTAACGGTTTTGCGAGCAGTGATCCCCTCTGTACTAGCCGGCACTTTGCCTGAGGGTAAGGCACGGCCTGCCGCGCTCGACAAGGTGCTAGCGTCGCTGGATCAGCTCCTCGCTAACAGCAGTGTTGCGGTTGGCGATCAAATTCATCAGCTCTTTGCGCTGCTCAGCATGGCTCCCACGCGCATTGCGATGGCCGGCGTATGGTCGGATTGGCCAGATGCCAGCCCGGAGGACATCGAAGCCTTCCTATTACGTTGGCGCGATAGTCGCTTAGAGCTCTTGCGTGGCGCCTACCTTGGCTTGTGCAAAATCATCAACGTCGCATGGTACTTACTGCCGGAAAGTTACGCCGCCGTGGGTTATAGCGCTCCCGTGCGCACGATTTAAGGAGCGATGAGATGACGATTCAAGTAGGCGCAATCCCTGATCCCATTCGTGCTGGCATCGCCGGTGGCTGGAAGGTTATTCATACAGGCGAACTGACCCAGAACACCACGGTAGAGTGTGATGTTGTCATTGTGGGCACAGGCGCTGGTGGCGGCACGGCGGCAGAGATTTTGACCCAAGCCGGACTCAAGGTAGTCATGCTTGAAGAGGGTCCGCTGCGTTCTAGCGATGACTTTAAAATGCGCGAAGATGAAGCTTTCCGTGATCTCTATCAGGAAGGCGCGGCCCGTACGACGGGCGACGGCAGCATGACCATCTTGCAGGGTCGCGCCGTGGGCGGCAGCACTACTGTGAACTGGACATCGAGCTTCCGCACGCCACCGCAAACGTTGAAACACTGGCGTGATGTCCACGGCGTGAAAGGCATCTCCGATGCCGAGATGGCGCCGTGGTTTGATCGTGCCGAAAAGCGTCAGCAAATCGGCCCTTGGCCCGTGCCGCCAAACGAGAACAACGACATCATTCGTCAGGGCTGCGAGAAGTTGGGTTGGAGCTGGCAAAGTATTCCGCGCAATGTGAGCGGCTGTTGGAACCTTGGTATGTGTGGCGTGGGTTGCCCGACCAATGCCAAGCAATCTATGTTGGTGACTACGATTCCAGCGGCACTCAATGCCGGTGCGACGCTCTATCATCGTGCCCGCGTACGCGAATTAATCATGGACGGTGACAAGGTCCGAGGCGTGCTGGTCGATGGCATGCCTGAAGTTGGCCTTCAACCTACCGGCAAGATACTCATGGTGCGGGCGCGTCATGTGGTGTTAGCAGGCGGTGCTATCAATACCCCCGCCATTCTGCTGCGCTCAAAAGTGCCGAATCCGCATGATCAGATTGGTCTGCGCACGATGATTCATCCGGTCAATGCCAGCTTTGCCCAGTTCGATCGCAAGGTCGAGGGCTGGGGCGGGGCGCCGCAATCGGTGTACTCCGATCACTTCCAGTGGAAAGACGGTGCGACCGGGCCGATGGGCTTCAAAATTGAAGTCATTCCCATGCAACCGGGTTTTGTCGCAGGTCTGCTGGGTAATCATGGCCTTGATCATGCCCGGGATATGCAGTCGCTGGGTCATCTCAACGGCATGATCGCGCTACTGCGTGACGGCTTTACTGAAGACTCGCTGGGCGGTCGCACGAGCATTCGTAAAGATGGCTCGGCGGTGCTCGACTACGACGTGTCGGCCTCTCTCGCAGATGGCCTGCGTCGTTCATTCTTAGCCATGGCAGAGATTCAATTGGCAGCGGGCGCGCGCGCTGTGCGGCCATTCCAATTGGCTGGCGGCTCGTTCACCACCATGTCGGCGGCGAAGGCGGCCATCAACGGCTTTGCCATCGAGAAGTTCCGCACCGGTATTGGCTCTGCGCATCTCATGGGCGGTTGCGCTATGGGGGAAGATGCTAAAACCTCCGTGGTGAACAGCCGGGGTGAGTTCCATGGCTTGGCGAATCTGAGCGTGCTTGACGGCTCCATTTTCCCGACCAGTATTGGCGCTAATCCACAGTTGTCGATTTATGGTCTGGTGGCCAAGCTAGCAACAGGTTTGGCTGAGCGATTGTTACCCACGGGTGCACCTAAGCCTGAAGCCTTAACACGCGTCGGCTAAACGGGGCTTTTGCCCGTTAGTCGCTCGAACTTGGCCTGCAGTTGCTCGCGACTTTCCTGATGATGGGGATCGATGGGGATGCAGGCTACGGGGCAGAGGCTGACACACTGCGGTTCATCAAAATGACCCACGCACTCGGTACAGAGTGCAGGGTCAATTTCATAGATTTCCGGCCCCATTGAAATCGCCAGATTCGGGCATGCGGGCTCGCAGACATCACAATTAATGCATTCATCGGTGATCAGCAAAGCCATGGCGTGGTCTGACGTTAGTTTTTGCGCGGGCCGTGGCCAAGCTTTTTGACAAAAGCTTCAGACACACAGGGCGCTACAAACTGACTGACATCGCCGCCGAGAATGGCGATTTCGCGCACCAGACTCGAAGAGATAAACGACAGATGCTCAGACGGTGTCAGAAAGACGGTTTCGAACTCGCGATTCAACTGGCGGTTCATGTTCGCGAGCTGGAATTCATATTCAAAGTCGGACACGGCGCGCAGGCCGCGCAGCACGACATTAGCCTCCATGTCCGTGACAAAAAACGACAAGAGTTTATCGAAGCCCACTACGCGCACATTGGGCAGATGCCCCAGCACTTGTTGAGCCAGCGCTACACGCTCCTCCGTGCTGAACATGGGCTTTTTTTTGTCACTAGCTGCAACCGCTAAAATGACTTCGCCGAACAGTTTCGAGGCGCGCTCGACCAAATCAGCATGGCCATTCGTAATGGGGTCGAAGGTGCCAGGGTAGACGACGCGAGTGGGCATATCAGCTCCTGCAGTAATCTGTCATGTTGCCTTGTCAGATTAGATATTTAAAAGTAACTTGATGTTAACTTTTGCCCACTAAAATAAATATAGAGCGCTGCGAATGCCTTTTTTGAATTCTCCCCGCAAATCTTTCGCCCTAGCGGCCATCTGTTCCTTTTTTCTCCTGGCCTGTGGCAGTGAAGATCAATCGTCTCAGCGCTCACCGGCGGCCAATGTCACGAACTCGCCCTGTGATCGAAGCTCATGGGTGGCGGGCAGTACGGAATACTGTCAGGGCACGTTGATCTATCGCGATTATGTTTATGACGACTTTGGCGCAGATGCCGGGTTGATCGCAGGCGGCCCTACGATACTCAACCTCACCACGCGACTCGGTCAGCGTGGAAATCCCTTCGCAACCACGCCCAGCCTGTTGGCTCCCTCTGCGGGTGATGTCACGTATCCTGCCGGACTGACCAATACCGCTGATTTAGTCAAGCTCAGTATGAGCGTGAGCGGCAACGAACTGCTGGTGGAGTTTGAGCTGAACACCCTATTCAATGCCAATGACGCAATCGTTGCGTTAGCTATTGATACGGATAATAACGCCGCCACAGGTGGCGGGGCATGGACCCCATTGCAGGTGAGCAGTCGGGGTTGGGACGTGCTGAAAACCGTCGCGGTGGGCGATCCCGTGAGCAATCGACTGCAGCTCCGTATGCCCGTCCCTGCCGGCAGTGTTTGGCGGGTGCAGGCCGCGGTAGCGCAAGCCAATGGCAAGGTGATGAATGTCGCTTTCCGTGGCATAGATGAGCAGGCCGGAGCTGATGGTCTTCAAGGACAACTTTTGCCCAATAAGGGCAATTATTGGGAAGACAAGCAGGCAGCAGCCTTGGCTTCGGGCGATATCTCGCAGTTTGGTGAAACAGTCCGTGTGGCGGACTTACGTAGCGGCCTGACCAAGGCGGCACCAGCTCCCGTCGGCTTTCATCAGCGTGTCTACACGTCGAAATATGTTTTGGGTGAAGGCGTTGAATTAGCTGGGGTGGCGGGTCGCGATGGCGACACCACTGGCTTCTGCTCACAATCCTTTAATTATCTGGGTAAGTATCAGCCCTATGGTATTTACTTACCCAAGGCGCAGGCGGCAAAGCCCGGCATACAAGTGGTCATGCATGGCTGTGAAGCGAATCACGCCAGTCAGATCAATCAGCTCGGCTTTCAGCAGCAAATGGGCGAGGATCGTAACCGAATCTTGGTTGCCCCCTTGGGTCGCGGACCCTATGGTTTTTACTCGGGCATATCAGAGCGCGATGTCTTAGACGTCATTGCCGATGCCGAGGCGACGTATGTTACAGACCCCGAGCGCATGATCGCTTCTGGCTATTCCATGGGTGGCTTTGGCGCGATGCACTTGGCAACGAACTACCCCGATCGCTTTGCCGGCATGGTGAATTGGGTCGGCTTCACGGGCAGTTTGCGCAACATCCCCAACACCAACACGCCATTAGATGCGGTACTCACCACGCTGACCGATGCACTCAAGCCCGTGTTGGATGTGGTTGGCCCGATTAACGGCTCGATCGCCTACGAAAACGTCATTCACTACATCGGCAACTTACGCCATGTGCCCAGCGCCAATCTCTACAGTGGTGCGGATGAATTGGTGCAGGTCAATCAGGCCATTGCGCTGGCGCAGACGCTTGAGCAAACCGGTGTGCCGTATCGCTTCTATCTGCATCCTGTATCGGAGCATTTGACCTTTATTGCCTTAGATAACTGGCAGAAAGAGTCGGAGGCCAGCGCCGATTGGGTGCGTGTGAAAAATCCGCGTCGTGTCACCTACCGTTTTGATCCGCGCTTTGACTATCCCGAATACGCGGTCAAGCATGACCGTGCTTACTGGCTATCACAGCTGGTCTCGCGGGATGGCTTGGAAGCGGAGGTGGAGCTGGTGGCCAATGGGTGTGGCGGTAACGAAGCCACCTATACGGCGGAACAAGATGCCGGGCCTAGCCCAGTGCCGTGGGTGGGTCTCAATCGCGTGAAGACGGGACAAGAGCCTGTGGCTGCCGCAAGCACACTCTCCGGTAGCCTGCGTAATGTCGCGAACGGCCTCATTGAGGCTTCGGCGATTTGCTTGGGTTCGGGCACATTGAGCTATGACATTATCAGTGATGGTGCAGCGCAATTGCGCCTGAGCTCAGACAAGGTCATACGCTTGATCTCAGGACGTAACCAAGGCTCGCTCTAAGTCGAGACGCTTAGCGCTGGCAGTGCCCGCAAAACACCGTGCTGCGGGCACTCAAACGCACTTCCTTCAGTGCCTTGCCGCATTGCCGGCAGGGTTGCCCGGCACGCCCGTAGACCAGTAATTCCTGCTGAAAATATCCGGGCTCACCTTGGCTATTCACGAAGTCACGCAGCGTCGTACCACCACGCGTGATGGCATGCGCGAGAATATCGCGGATGGCCTGCGACAGCCGCTGATAGCGCTCGGCGCTGATCTTGCCAGCCTCGCGCAACGGGTGGATGCCGACCTGAAACAGCGCCTCGTTAGCGTAGATGTTGCCGACGCCGACCACAACATGGCTATCCATGATGAAACTCTTCACCGGCGCGGTCTTGCCACGGCTGAGGCGGAACAGGTGCTGGTCATCGAACTCGGCCTGCAGCGGCTCCGGCCCCAGTGATGCCAGCAAAGGATGTGTGAGCGGATCATCGCGCAGCCACAGGCAGCAACCAAAGCGCCGTGGGTCGTGGTAGCGCATGAGCCAGTTGTTATCCAGCGTCCATTCGAGGTGATCATGGGTCTTGCGCGGCGTGCCGGGCGTGACCAAGCGCAGGCTGCCGGACATGCCCAGATGTACCATCATGACGCCGGTGTCGATGTGGAAGAGCAGGTATTTGCCGCGTCGGCTGATGCGTGCCACGCGCTGATTCGCCAATAGTTCTGGTAGCTCGGGCGGAACGGGCCAACGCAGCCGTGCATTGTGTACACGCAGGCTGACAATACGCTGGCCTTCAACAAACGGTTGAATGCCGCGGCGTGTGGTTTCTACTTCGGGGAGTTCAGGCATGGCATCAGTTTAGCCGAGGAAGGCCAGGCCGCCATGCTGCAATTGCAGTAATACGCGCTGGCAGGCTGCCAGTGCTTGCTCGTGGCTGATGCCGGGGCTGGCGTGGACCAGCTCATCGGCTAGGCTGTTGAGAGTTTGGCCGCCGAGCTGGATGCGCTCGACCAGCCAGGCCGCCAGCGGCTCCACCACCAGAGAACGCACATGATCTTCCTGGTTGCGCCAGAGCACGACGGCCTGCGCCTGCGCGTGCAGATCGGCAGGATCGGTCTCGACCGACCAGCTCGCGACCGGCCATTGATAGGCCAGCGGCCACGCCGGCATCGCGAGTCGAATTGGCGCATCGAGTCGCTCCCAGCAGCTCTCGTCGGTCAGGATGCAGTCGGCCGAGACGCTGGGGTTGGGTTCTTCGGCGATGTCTGCCGCCAGCTCCATCCACTCGTAATGCAGCAGCTCGGTCAGCCAGGGGAAGTCGTCCAGTTCGGGCCAGTCCAGCGCCGCCACAAATTCCCTGAAATGCAGAGAGATATCGTAGAAAAATGGCGACTGGCAGTGATAGTCTGCAAAAAAATGATCGTTCAGACGTTGCCAGATTGGTTCTGGCAACAACGCCTTGGCGACTGGAAACGTGATGTCGACAAAGTTGATGACATTGTTGAACAGCAGTTCGCGATAGGTGCTCATGCGCTCTGGCAACACGCCGGCAGGCAGCGGCGCAGATTCTGGCTGTCGCAGCCAATGCGTGAACTCGGCCTGGGTTTGCTGGAAATCACGCGGCATCGCGGTGTGTCTGCTGATGCTCACGGATGATGCTCATCTCGGTGAGCAGCTCCGGCAACGCGGGGATGTTGAAGTCGCGCTCCAACAGGGTCGGGAACGTGCCAAAGTGCTTGTAAGCTGTGCCCAGCAAGGCCCAGACATCGGCGCAGACATCATCGCCATGAGTGTCGATGCGCAGGTCATCGGCTTCCACATAATGCCCGGCAATATGGGCATAGCGAATGCGTTGCGCCGGCAGCGAGCGCAGGTAGTGCTCGGCATTGAAGCCATGATTGATGCTGTTAACAAAGATGTTGTTCACATCCAGTAGCAAGTCGCAGTCAGCCTTTTCCAGTACGGCGCAGACAAAATCCTGCTCGCTCATGTCGCTGCCTGGCGCGGCATAGGTCGACACATTCTCCAGCGCAATGCGCCGGCCGAGGATGTCTTGCACTTGCTCGACCCGCGCGGCGACATAATCAACGGCGGCCTCCGTCATCGGAATTGGCAGCAAATCATAGAGATGCCCGGCATCGCCGGTATAGCTCAGGTGCTCGGAATAGGTCGCGATCTGATGGCTGTCGAGGAACTTGCGCAGGCGCTGGAGAAATTCAATATCCAGCGGTGCCGGACCACCTATCGACAAGGACAGGCCGTGAGTGACAAAGCAGTGGCGCTCCGTGAGTGCACGCAGATCACGCGCGTAACGGCCGCCAAGACCGATCCAGTTTTCCGGAGCAATCTCAAAAAAATCGGGGAGAGTGGCAGCGGGCACCGAGCCCAACTCCGCTAAAAAACTGCGGCGCAGACCCAGGCCAGCTCCCTGCACGGGAAAACCTTGCACTGAAATCGGTGCTGTTGTCCCGTTCATGTTTCAGCTTACTTCTTGGCGCCGCACTTGCCTTCGCCGCATTTACCTTCGCCACATTTGCCTTCGTGAGCTTTCTTGGCTGCACCGCACTTGGCTTCAGCGGCTTTCTTGTCGGCGCCACACTTGGCTTCGGCGTCTTTTTTGGCGCCACATTTTGCTTCGCCACACTTGCCTTCAGCGTGAGCAGCGGCAGGAGCAGTAGCGGCATTAGCCGGCGCTTCGCCAGCGTGAGCCAGACCTGTAACGGACAGAGCGAAGAGAGCGGCGATCGGAGTCAGAGTTTGCAGCTTATTCATGATTCATATCCTCAGAATTATGGGAGTACTCACCAACGAATATTCGCTAGTGTCACCCTTTAGAGTATTGACGACGGCATTTGTTACGGAATCAAAGAAAAATACTTTCAGTGTCATGTCCGAACACTTGCGCTGTCAGAGCAGAAATAACGACCAATTCGAGAAATTGAGTACAGGAAGCTCAAATGCCATCTGCAGCCTAGTGATGCGTATGGCCGGAGTGGTCATGATCCAATGCATCCATCCACATCTTGATCTGTGCTTCAGTCGGTGGCTTGGCTGGGCGTTTACGCAGTGCGCGTAACATGGTCAGAATTTGGATGACGGCGAGTCTGCAATTACCACAGCGCAGCAAGTGCCAGACCACACCCAAGTTGACGCGCCAGGGCAGTGCTCCGGAAAGGAATTCGGTGGCATTCGTGCCCACATCTTTACATTTCAACATTCGCCGGTCTCCTCGTAGTGGGACACCATGGAAAACACCCGGATTCGGGCACGGTGCAGCAATACGCGAAAATTAGACGGGCTAATGCTCAGCGTGTTACAGATTTCTGTCGGGGAAAGTCCTTCCATGTCTTTCAGCGTTAGCGCTAAGCGCTGGCCTTCGGGCATGTCGTCCATGTGGTGCTCGATACACTCTTGTAGCACACGTGCGCTAAGCAGCGCGTCTGGCGTGTCGTCATCCCACTGTTGCCATTGTTTAGCCCATTGGCCGCTGCTGGTGAACGCGCCATCGAGAGGGTCATGCTGGGCCTCTAAGCCTTCCAGTGATACTTCACGACCTTGCTTACGCAGATAGTTGTATGCCTTATTGATGGTGATACGGGTCAGCCACGTTTTTAGGCCAGAGCGGCCTTCGAACTCTTTAATGGCTCCATACACTGAAATCCACGCGTCTTGAACAGCGTCTTCGGCATGTTGCGGTGCAACAGCGCGCGCAGCGGCCAACATGGCGCCGCCAAAGCGCCGCATGGCTTCGCGATAGGCGAGGCGATCACCGACGCGCAAGGCAGAGAGAAGGGTGGATTCGCTGCTTTCCGCATTAAAGCGAACGCCGCCGGGACTTGCAGAGGCCATGAGAGCTCCGTTTTATTGTGTTGTTTCTAAGAGTGACAGTTGTTGGCGGCCCGACCAGTCGCGAGCGAACTGCATAGCGACACGACCGCTGCGTGAAGCGCGGGTCTGTGCCCAACGCAGCGCTTCGCCACGAACCTGATCATTCCACACAGTGTAGCCGAGCTGTTGCAGGTGATGCTGCACCAGATCCAGATATTCCATCTGACCGAAAGCGAGAAATGACAGCCACAGGCCGAAGCGCTCTGACAGCGAAATTTTCTCCTCGACGGATTCGCCGGGATGCACTTCGCCGTCTATCCACTGGTACTCGCCATTGTCGGACTTGAGCGACGGCATCAGGTAGCGGCGGTTGCTGGTGGCGTAAATCAGCACATTGTCCGGCGCTTCGTCGACACCGCCATCCAACGCCGTTTTCAGTGCGATGAGAGCTGGATCGTTGCTGGCCACGGAGAAGTCATCGACATAGAGAATGAACTTTTCGGCGCGGCCACGCAGCGGCGCGACGATGTCAGGTAGGTCGATGAGGTCGTGTGGCGGCACTTCGATCAGGCGCAGGCCATCACCGGCGAATTCATGCAGCAGAGCTTTCACCAGCGACGATTTGCCGGTGCCACGCGCGCCGGTGAGCAGAACATGATTGGCCGGTAGGCCATGCACAAATTGCTCGGTGTTCCGGCGCAATGCCTGCTTCTGACGATCGATATTGAGCAAATGGGCCAGCGGAACAGCCTGTGCTTTTGCAACGGCTTGCAGTTGGCCCTGACGCCAACGCCAAGCCAACGTCATGTCAGGTAATGGAAGAGTGTGGTGTGACATGGGTGTGTACTAGCTACTAATTGAGTTTGAGTATAGCGCCGATTGCTCTCGTGCGACTGCACAGAGTCGCTAGCTAATCGCTGACCTTTGCCCCTGCGGAAGGAGCAAGGTAGAGTGCGAAGTCTACTGTCCGCAAACTGCCCTTAAGAGCAGTCTGGAGTCCGCAATGAACATCCGTTATCTGGCGCATAATGCCAGTATCCTATTTTTCATCGTGTGGTTAACGGCCTGTGGCTTGGGCGACGACAACCGGGCGGCAGGCAGAAATACGGCTGCGGCGGATTTCGTGCTGAAGGCGGAAACGGTGCTACCGCCAGGGCAGAGTGGCTTCTTCAGTCTGCCAGGTCAGGCGCAGGGCATGCTGACAGGTAAGCCGGGTGATTTTGGCGCTCATGTGGATGATCAGCGGGAACTCTATTGGAGCTTTAAAGCCAAGCCTGCTGTACTGGGTACTCGACCGGGCACACCGACATCCCCTAAGAGTGGTGTGCAGGTTTATCGCGATAGCTACGGCGTGCCGATTATCTATGCCGATACGGTGCGTGATCTTTGGTTTGGCGTGGGGCATGCGGTCACCACGGACAGGCTCTTTTTGCTGGATGCCGTGCGCCGGACAGCGCGGGGGACGTTGGCCGAATTGACGGGCTGTGGGGCGGTCCCTGCGGATTTACAACAGCGTGTGGTTGGTTATACCGATGCCGAATACCAAACCTACTTCGATAAATTATCGCCCGATGCCCGCGATGCTGTGCTGGGATATGTTGATGGCGCCAACGCTCGTATCGCCGAAGTACGGGGCAATCCAGCGCTATTGCCTGCCGAATATGCCCTACTGAGTAGCTTGCCAGAGCCGATCAACGCCAATGATGTGCTCGCGGCGGGCGTCTATATCACGCGCTTTGTGGCAGCCGAGGGCGGCAACGAGTTTCAAAACATCAGCCTGCTGAAAGCCCTGTCTAAGCGCTTAGGTTCGTCGCGGGCGGGTAAAGATGCTTTTCTCGATCTGACGTGGTTGGACGATGCGAAGGCAGCTGTTTCGGTGCCGGTGGGAACGGGCAATTTCAGCAATCAGGCAGGATCGCTGGCGGTGCGTGAGGCGGCATTCGAGCAAATGGCAGATTGGGCCGTCACCTTACCCGACTCACTCGCGCTGGGTGATGGCACAGGGAGTCGCGCAGCACCTGCACCGTGCTCGCAACCCTCGCTGGCGATGGCCACATCGGCGTCCAGTGGATTGCGCGGGGCAGCTCAGCGTGAGCTGGCCTTAGCGCCAGAGATTAAACGAAAAGCATCAGTCAAAACGCTGGCCAAAACGGCTAACTCTAAGGCTTACAAAGCCTCTGGCCCACAGGTGCAGCGACACATTGCCTTGGCCTTAAACGAGTTGCGAGCCTATTTGCATGGCGGCTCTCACGCGTATGCCGTGGGGCCGTCACGCACCCGCGATGGCGGTACGCTGTTGGTGAGTGGACCGCAGTTGGGCTATGACTATCCCTTGCTGCTGGTCGAGTATGAAATTCACGGCGCGGGGTACCACGCACGCGGATCGTCGGTGCCTACGCTGCCCGTCGTGGGCATTGGCTACACCGAGCATGCTGCGTGGGGATTAACCACAGGCTACTCCAAAACCATTGATAGCTTTATTGAAACCCTGTGTTCGACCGCGCAACAGGCAACGGGTGCGTGTCAGGCCGATCAATATTTCCACGATGGCAAATGGAAGGCCATGAATTGTCGGATGGAAACATTTAAGTTCCGGGCGGCTACCTCCGGTGTCCCCATTGGCCCAGCGGTGTTGAGCCAAACCAATAAAATATGCCGTACGGTGCATGGGCCGCTGGTCGCGCGAGACGACGCTAAAGGCTTGGGACGTAGCGTGGCTTATGCCATGTGGAAGCGGGAAATTGAAACCATTGAAGGCATTCGTGCCTGGAATAAGGCGCGCAACTTTGCTGAATTTGATGCCGCTATGCGATTGGTCACGTGGAATGAGAACACTACGGTAGCCACCCGCGATGGTCATATCGCTTTCTATCACCCCGGCCTGCATTTTGAGCGCAACGCGCAAACAGACATGCGCTTTCCCATTCCCGGCACAGGTGCTTTCGATCATGTCGGCCTCTTGCCGTTCGAGAAAACACCTCAGGTGCGCGATCCGGCGCAAGGCTATTTGGCCAACTGGAATAATAAGCCTGCTGTAGGCTGGCTTGATGGCGAAGGGTTGGGCAGCACCAGTCGCCCTGGTGGGGCAGGCCAGCGCGTGACCATCATTCTCGATAAATTAGCCACGCGTAGCGATTGGGCCTTCACAGATTTAAAGGCCTTGGATGAACATGCGGGCACGATAGATCCTCGCGCACGCGAATACCTGCCAGTGTTGCGTGCTTTCCGGAGCAGTGCGCAGGCGCAACTCAACGTCACTGAAAAGGCTGCACTCGATCTGATCCTGGGATGGAATCGTAGCCATTACGGCCCGAACATCGATCTTAATGACACTGCCGCCCGCGATGGTGCGGCGGCGACTATTTTTGGGGAACTGGTCACGTCCTTACGCGATGAGTTATTTGCAGGCCTCAAGAGTGATGTGTTGGCGCCCGACCTGACGGCTTATGACCGTGTATCGGGCGTAGGCAGCCATGTTTTCGACCAAAGTGTAATGGATAACGTGGTGGTGCGAATTTTGGCGCCTAACACATCAGCCTTGGTTAATCGTCGCGATTGGATCGACGGGCGCTCGCGTGATGCGATTATTCTTGCTGCGTTAAAAACCACCCTGACACGCCTTGCGACAACTTATAACGGCGGGAATGCACTGACGGTGGCTGATCTCGGTAAATGTACGCGCATTCATCCGCGCAGCAGAATTTGCTCGCTCTCGGGTGTGGTGGGGCCGGGTTCCAGTACGGTGCCAGGCAGCAGCTGCGTCACCATGCCGTATCAGGATCGTGGCAGCTGGGTGCATCGTGTGGGCTACGAGAAGCCGTGAGCAGTCTAGAGAATTGCAAACATAAAAAAACCGGGCGCTGAGGCCCGGTTTTTCATCTGCAAAAAGCGGATCAATTACTTGATCTTGGCTTCCTTGAAGAGAACATGCTGGCGGATCTTCGGATCAAACTTTTTGATCTCCATTTTGCCTGGCATGGTGCGCTTGTTCTTCGTGGTGGTATAGAAGTAGCCAGTACCAGCTGTTGAGACGAGACGGATTTTATCACGCATGATTGTGCTCCTTAGACCTTGACGCCTTGAGCGCGCAGATCAGCCACGATCACGTCAACACCCAGCTTATCGATGGTACGCATGCCCTTGGTGGACACACGCAGACGCACGAAACGCTTCTCGCTTTCCAGCCAGAAACGCTTGTAGTGCAGATTCGGTTCGAAGCGACGCTTCGTTTTGTTGTTGGCGTGCGACACGTTGTTTCCAACGATCGGACGCTTGCCGGTAACTTGGCAAACCTTTGACATTTCAGCTCTCCGCAATGGCGATCTACTGGCCACCTAGATCGGCGGCTGACAGCGAGGGCGCGATTTATACCAAAACACATGCTCCGCGGCAACGGGAACGATGAAATTTTGTGCGTAACAGCGAAAAAATTGGCATTTTCCAGTACCCTGCGCGCCAAATTTGCTGTGTTTAACCTGAGGAAGAACAGATGTCCGCTGTCCCGTTGCATGATGTGATCATTATTGGAACCGGTTTTGGTGGCCTTGGTATGGCCATTCAGCTGCAGGAAGCAGGCATTAACCAAATCTTAGTCCTTGAAAAGGCAGCCGATGTGGGTGGTGTGTGGCGCGATAACCGCTACCCCGGTGCAGCCTGCGATGTGCCATCGCACCTGTATTCCTACTCATTCGCTCCGAATGCACGCTGGTCGCGCAAGTTTGCCCAGCAGCCGGAGATTCATCAGTACCTACGTGAATGTGCTGAGCAATACGGTCTGCGCAAGCTCATCCGCTTTAATACAGAAGTGGTGGCGGCGAGTTTTGCGGCTGAGCAGGGGCTGTGGACCTTAACCACGGCCATCGGTGAGCAGCTACAGGCACGTGCCGTGGTATCGGCGGTGGGTCAGCTCAACCGGCCCGCGATTCCCCGTATTGACGGCATAGAGCAATTCCAAGGCCAGGTCATGCACTCGGCCCAATGGAATGATGATGTGTTGCTGGAAGGCAAGCGCATTGCCGTGATTGGCACCGGTGCAAGTGCCATTCAATTTGTGCCGAAGATTGTGCCTAAGGCCAAGAGCCTGTTGTTGGTGCAGCGTTCAGCACCTTATGTGATTCCCAAGCCTGATCGTGCGTATTTAGCAGCTGAGAAGCTGCTATTTGAGAAGCTACCAAAAGCACAGCTGGGTAGCCGTCTGTGGCAATACCTAGGCCATGAGCGCAATGCGCTGGCCTTTACTGTCTGGGACAAGCTGATGGCGCTGCCTGCCTGGCAGTTCCGCAGCAACCTGAAGAAGCACATTAAGGATCCGGAGCTGCGTGCGAAGTTAACCCCGGACTATCCCATGGGTTGTAAGCGCATTCTGATTTCGAATGACTACTATCCCGCGTTGGCGCAACAACATGTCACCGTGACCACGCACGGTGTGACCCACGCTGATGCCACCGGTGTGGTCACGGCGGATGGTGTGCACCATGAAGTCGATGTGATTATTTACGGCACGGGCTTTAAAGCCACCGAGTTTTTGTCGCCCATGAAGATCACCGGCTTGCAGGGTCAAGATTTGCATGCGCGCTGGCAGGGTGGTGCAGAGGCTTATTTAGGTTTAACCGTGAGTGGCTTCCCGAACTTCTTCATGATGTACGGGCCCAACACCAACTTAGGCCATAACTCCATCGTGTATATGTTGGAGAGCCAGATGAACTACATTCGTCAGTGCGTACAGAAGTTGCAGAAAGAGCAAGTGAAGTATCTGGATGTGAAGTCTGCACCAATGGATGCCTTTAATCAGGACCTACAGGCGCATCTACACAAAACCGTGTGGGATGGCGGTTGCAAAAGCTGGTATGTCAACGAGTCCGGCAAAAACACCGCAAACTGGTCGGGCTTTACGCTGGATTACCGGTTACGTACCAGCAAGCCCAACTGGTCGCACTACACCGTCGCAAAATAAGAGAGGAAACAGGTATGCAGCGTATTGATCATCGGCCACAGCTCAGTGGTTTGGCTCAGTGGAAAAGCCAAGTGGCGCGGCGCGTGCTGCCGTGGGTGATGCGCAGCAGTATCCGTCCGTTATGGGGTAGCCGTGTCTCGGTGCAGTGGCAGCGCAATATCACGGAAGCATTGCTCCGCAATGGTTGGGTGCCCGGGCAGGCGGTGATCGGTGAGACACGGTTGGGGCAGCAAGCTACCGAGGTCATCACGCCGCGTGAGGGCAGCACCGATCAAGTGGTGTTTTTCATGCACGGCGGTGGCTATGTGGTGTGTTCGCCGCGCACCCATCGCCCGATGACGTCGCGCATTGGTTTGGCCTTGAATGCTACGACCTATGTACCCCATTACCGTTTGGCGCCTGAGCATGTGTTTCCAGCGGGTTTGGACGATGCCCTAGATGCCTATCGTGGCCTGCTGGATCGTGGCGTTAACCCGGCGCGTGTGGCACTGATGGGGGATTCCGCCGGCGGCGGTTTGGCGCTGGCGCTGGCACTGTCTATCCGCGATCAAGACTTACCCATGCCGGGCAAGCTGGTCCTGATTTCGCCCTTTATTGATCTCACCTTGTCTGGCGAAAGCTTGCAGCGCAACGCCAAAGCTGACCCCATGCTCAGCCTGGATTGGATCTACGCCAAGACGCCGATGTATTTGGGTTCGACGGCATCAGATCACCCGCTGGCGTCGCCGCTGTTTGCTGATTTGCGTGGGCTGCCGCCGACGCTGGTTCAGGTCGGTACAGAGGAAATTCTCTACAGTGACTCCGAACGCCTGGCTGCCCGTGCCGCCGAAATTGGCTGGGACCTAACGCTGAGTGTCTGGGATGGTCTGTTCCACGACTTCCAAATGATGGGCGATATTTTGCCGGAAGCCGACCAAGCCATCGCCGAGATCGCGGCGTTTGTAAAAGGCTAAGCTAGTCGGTTGCAACGACTCGTTTGCGCGTGCGTGCCCGGTAATCACCGGGCGTCATGCCGGTCCATTGCCGGAAGGCTTTGATGAAGACGGTAGCTTCGCGAAAGCCGACTTGCTGTGCCACGGTCTGAATCGACATCTGCGTCTGTCTTAGCAAGGTCATGGCCTGATCTCGACGCAGGCCATCCTTGATTTCCTGAAAACTGGTGCCTTCGTCGAGCAGCTTGCGGCGCAGCGTGCGCCCGGTCATGAAAAAATCGGCGGCAACGGCATCCAGCCCTGGCAATTCCCCGCCTTCCCCTTGCAGCAGACGGCTGCGCACGCGATGCCCGAAGCTGCCCTGAAATACCGGCTTGATGAAAAAACCCAACGGCAGCTCGCGAATTAGCGCCTTCAGTTCCTCGCGGCTGCGGGTGATAGGCAGGCTGAGTAGGCGCGCGTCAAACACCAGTGTGGTTTCGGCGTGGGCAAAGTGGTGTGTGCAGGGATAGAGCTGATGATATTCAGCGACATGAGCCGGTGCGGGGTAATCGAACGTGGTTTCGCTGAGCAGAATGCGGCGGTTAATCAGCCAGCAGGCGAAACGGTACCAACAGAGCAGAATGGTTTCGTTGAGCACATGGCCCGTGTCGAGCTCGGGTCGGCGCAGGCGCAAGACAAAGTGTGCCGTGCTCGGCATATCCGGCATGGATGCAGGCTCTTCCCGCAACGTCAGCGTAATCTCGTCGGTCAGCACGCGGTAAAAGTGACAACCATGGCGCAGCGCCTCGCCCAGCGTTTCGGCATTGAGGGCGGTGTGCATCATTAGTGGAAAGGTGCCGACGCGGCTGGGAAATTCCGTGAAGCCCATGAATTCATCGCCGCTCCGGCGCCAGAGTGCGCGCATCAGATTGGCAAACTGCACGGGTAACAAGCGGCCTGCCGGGTCATCGAGTAGCGCCGCGCTAATGCCCGCCTCGTGCAGCAAGGCATCGCCGTCATGGCCGGCGCTGCGAGCACGTTCCAGCATAGCCTGTGCAACGTGCAGCGAAACGGTGTGATGCAGCGGATTCATCGCGGGCTCTCGGTGCCTAGGCTGTGTTGGGGTTTGTATGTCCCATTAAATCGGTGAAATGGCAATTTATTCCCGATTAAGTCAAGGATAACCGACTTTCATGTCCGTTTTTATCGATTTAATTGCCGTTTTTCTCATTGCTGCTCTGCGGCCGTGCGAACACACTCGGAACCCGTCAGTCACCACCTTTTTCACGGGTTACCACCATGCATTTTCCTTCTCTGAATCATGACCTCGGTGAAACCATCGATGCCCTGCGCGACAGCGTGCGCCAGTTCGTGGCCGCCGAGATTGCGCCCATCGCCAACGAAGTCGATCGCAGCAATGAATTCCCCATGCACCTGTGGCGCAAGTTCGGCGACATGGGTCTGCTCGGCATCACCGTTGAAGAGGAATACGGTGGGGCAGGGCTCGGGTATCTCGCGCACACCGTGGTGGTCGAGGAAATCTCGCGCGCCTCGGCGGCCATCGGCATGTCTTACGGGGCCCACTCCAACCTTTGCGTGAACCAGATCCGCAAGAACGGTTCGGATGCACAGAAACGTAAATATCTGCCCAAGCTGCTGACCGGCGAGCATGTTGGCGCGCTGGCGATGTCGGAGCCGAACGCCGGTTCGGATGTGGTGAGTATGAAGCTGCGTGCTGACCTGAAAGGCGACCACTACATCCTCAACGGCAACAAGATGTGGATCACCAACGGCCCGGATGCCGATGTGCTGGTGGTCTATGCCAAGACCGACGTCAATGCCGGCCCGCGCGGCATCACGGCATTCATCATCGAGAAAGGTTTCAAGGGTTTCAGCACGGCGCAGAAGCTCGACAAGCTCGGTATGCGCGGCTCCAACACCTGCGAGCTGGTGTTCCAGGATTGCGAAGTGCCGGTCGAGAACGTGCTTGGCGAAGTCAACGGCGGTGTCCGCGTATTGATGTCCGGCCTCGATTACGAGCGCACCATTCTCAGCGGCGGTCCGCTCGGCGTTATGGCCGGCTGCTTGGATGTGGTGCTGCCTTATATCCACGAGCGCAAGCAGTTCGGTCAGTCCATCGGTGAGTTCCAGCTCATGCAGGGCAAGCTCGCCGACATGTATGTCGCGCTCAACACCAGCCGCGCCTATGTCTACACCGTCGCCAAGGCCTGCGATCGCGGCGAGCCGGCACGCAAGGATGCCGCCGGTGCCATCCTCTATTCTGCCGAGCAGGCGACGTGGATGGCCGGGCAGGCGATCCAGTGCTTGGGCGGCAACGGCTACATGAACGAGAACCCGGTCGGCCGTTACTGGCGCGATGCCAAGCTCTACGAAATCGGTGCCGGTACATCGGAAATCCGTCGCATGCTGATCGGCCGCGAGCTGTTTGGTGAGACCGCATGAATCAGGGGAAGTCCATGAAATCCATCCGTATCGGCTGTGCCTCGGCCTTCTGGGGCGACACCAGCACTGCCGCCGAGCAGCTCGTCAATCACGGTCAGCTCGACTATCTGGTGTTCGACTATCTCGCCGAAGTCACCATGTCCATCCTCGCCGTGCAGCGCATGAAGGACCCGGCGCAGGGCTACGCTCGTGACTTTGTCGATGTCATGACACCGCTGCTGCCGGCCGTTAAGACGCAGGGCATGAAGGTCATCAGCAATGCCGGCGGCATGAACGTCGGTGCCTGCCGCGACGCCTTGCAGGCCGCGGCCGTGGCGGCCGGCATCACGCTGCGCATCGCCGTCGTCGAGGGCGATGACCTGACCGCGCGTCAGGGCGAGTTCCGCGAAGCCGGCATCACCGAGATGGAAAGCGGCACGCCGTTCCCCAGCATGCTGGTGAGCATGAATGCTTACCTTGGCGCGCCGGCGGTGGCCGAGGCGTTGAAGCAGGGTGCCGATATCGTGATCACCGGTCGTGGCGTGGATAGCGCCGTGGCACTCGGCCCGATGATGCACGAGTTCGGCTGGTCGGCGACCGACTACGACAAGCTCGCCCAGGGCTCGCTGGCGGGTCATGTCATTGAGTGCGGCGCGCAGTGCACCGGGGGCAATTTCACCGATTGGGAAACGGTCTCGGACGGCTACGAGAACATGGGCTTCCCCTTCGTCGACATCCGTGAAGATGGCTCCTTCCTAGTCGGCAAGCCGGCAGGCACCGGCGGCGCGGTCACGGTCGGCACGGTCGGCGAGCAGATGCTCTACGAGATCGGCGACCCGCGAGCCTATCTGCTGCCGGACGTACGCTGCGACTTCACCGCCGCCACGCTGACCCAGGTCGGCCCGGACCAGGTGCTGGTGCAGGGCGCGCGCGGCTTCGTGCCACCCGACACCTACAAGGTCTCCGGCACCACGCCGCGGGGCAACCGCATCACCTCGACTTTCCTGATGGGCGGCCGCGATGCCCCGGCCAAGGCCGAGCGCGTGGCGCAGGCGCTGATCCGCAAGTGCGAAACGCTGTTTGCCGCCAAGGGCTGGGGCCCGTTCAGCGAAACCCATATCGAGCTGCTCGGCGCGGAGGCCATGTACGGCCCGCATGCCCGCGCTGGTGCGCTGGCGACCCGTGAGGTGGTGGTGAAGATCGCCGCCAAGCATCGCGAAAAAGCCGCGCTGGTGCTGTTTTCCAAGGAGCTGGCGCAGGCCGCCACCGGCATGGCGCCGGGCCTGACCGGCTACTTCGGCGGTCGTCCCAGCGTGCAGCCGGTGGTGCAGCTGTGGTCCTGCAAAGTGCCCAAGCGCGATGTCGCCATCACCGTCGATTTCGAGGGCGTGCGCACGCCGGTGGTCGTGAACGAAGGCGAGCCGTTTGATGCCGCCGCGCTGGCGCCGCAGCCGGCGGGTGAAATCTGGACGCCGAGTGCCGATGCCGTCCGCGTGCCGCTGCATCGCCTGGCTATCGCCCGCAGCGGCGACAAGGGCGACCACGGCAACATCGGCGTGATGGCGCGTGACCCGGCTTATTTGCCTTACCTCCGCACGGCGCTGACCGAGGCCTGCGTGGCGGATTACTTCGCGCATTTCATCGCGGCCAATGGCTCGGTGAGCCGCTGGGAGCTGCCGGGCAGCCACAGCTTCAACTTCCTCGTCCGCTACGCCCTGGGCGGCGGCGGCATCGCCTCGCTGCGCATCGACCCGCAGGCCAAGTGCTTCGCGCAGATGCTGCTGGACATCGACATCCCCGTACCGCCCGCCGTGGCGGCATCGCTGACCTGAGACTGACAAGATGACTGTGCTCGAATCCCGGATCAACTCGCAAGACGAGACCTTCCGCGCCAACCGCGACGGCATGCTGGCCGCCGTCGCCGCCTTGCGCGAGGTCGAAAGCAAGGTGATCGCCACCGAAGAAAAAGCCCGCGCCAAGTTCCACAAGCGCAAGCAGATGCTGCCGCGCGAGCGTCTGCACCTGCTGCTCGATCGCGGCTCCCCGTTCCTGGAGCTCTCCACTCTCTGCGGCTACAAGATGCACGATGACCGCGACGGCTCGCTGGCCGGCGGCAACATGATCGCCGGCATCGGCTACGTGGAAGGCGTGCGCTGCCTGATCGTGGCGTCGAACAGCGCCATCAAGGGCGGCACCATGACGCCCTGGGGCGTGCAGAAGACGCTGCGCCTGCAGGAGATCGCGCTGCAGCAGAAGCTGCCGGTGGTGTCGCTGATCGAGTCCGGCGGCGCCAACCTGATGTATCAGGCCGAGCTGTTCATTCCGGGCGGCAAGACCTTCGCCAACCAGGCGCGGCTGTCGGCGGCGGGCATCCCGCAGGTCACCGTGGTGCATGGTTCGTCCACGGCCGGCGGCGCTTACATGCCCGGCCTGTCGGACTATGTGGTGATGATTCGCAAGCAGGCCAAGGTCTTTCTTGCCGGTCCGCCGCTGCTGCTCGCCGCCACCGGCGAAGTGGCTGTGGATGAAGACCTGGGCGGTGCCGAGATGCACACGCAGCAGGCTGGTACCGCCGAGTTCCTCGCCGAGAACGACGCCGACGGCATCCGTCTGGCGCGCGAGATCGTGCGCGGGCTGAACTGGAATGCCGACAAGCCGGTGGTGCCGCGCGTGCCGGTGCGTGCGCCGCTGTACGACATCGAGGAAGTCTGCGGCGTGGTTTCCGCCGACTACCGCAAGCCGTTTGATCCGCGCGAGGTCATCGCTCGCCTGGTCGACGGCTCCGAGTTCCTGGAGTTCAAGGTCGAGTACGACAAGCAGACCGTCTGCGGCCGTGCCGTCATCGACGGCCACAGCGTCGGCATCATCAGCAACAACGGCCCGATCACCACCGCGGGTGCGACCAAGGCCGGCCAGTTCATCCAGCTCTGCTGCCAGGCCAATATTCCCATCGTGTACCTGATGAACACCACCGGCTACATGGTCGGCTCGGCCTCCGAGCAGGGCGGCATCGTGAAGCACGGCTCGAAGATGATCCAGGCCGTGGCCAATGCCACTGTGCCGCAAATCACCATCGTCATGGGCGGTTCGTTTGGTGCCGGCAACTACGGCATGTGCGGACGCGGCTTCGGGCCGCACTTCATCTTCGCCTGGCCGAACAGCCGTACCGCGGTCATGGGCGGCGAGCAGGCCGCCAAGGTCATGTCGGTGATCACGCGCGAGAAGTGGAACAAGGAAGGCCGCGCCATCGGCGAGCAGGAAGAGTTCATGCTCAATGCCCTGGAGCAGCAGATCATCGGCAAGTTTGACGAGGACGGCCATGCCTTCGCGGCATCTGCACGCCTCTTCGATGACGGCCTGATCGACCCGCGCGATACCCGCCGCGTGCTCGCCCTGACCCTGTCCATCTGCCGTGAAGCTCCGTTGCGCACCGTGCGTCGCAACAGCTTCGGCGTGTCGCGATTCTGATCGGGAGATGACCATGAGCTTTCCGCAAACCCATCAGATCCGCCTCGATTTCGACAGCGCGCGCGGCCTGCTACGCCTGACCCTGAACCGCCCGGATGCCCGCAATGCGCTGAACCCGGAGATGGTCGCCGAGCTGATCGCCGTCTTCCGTCATCTGCACGATCGCGCCGATGTGCGCGTGGTACTGATGCGCGGTGCCGGCGGCCACTTCTGCGCCGGTGCCGACCTCAAGGGCGTGTTCAGCGATGTTGCCAAGCCGCTGCCAGCGGGCGCGGCTGACCCCATCGTCGCCGTCAACCGTTCCTTCGGCGAGATGCTGCGTTCGGCATCGGCCATCCCGCAGGTGCTGGTGACCATCTGTGAAGGTGGTGTGCTCGGTGGTGGCTTCGGCCTGGCCTGCGTGTCCGATATCGCCTTTGCCCATGTCGACAGCAAGTTCGGCATGCCTGAGACCTCGCGCGGCCTGCCGCCGGCGCAGATCGCCCCATTCGTGGTCGAGCGCATCGGCCTCACGCAGGCGCGTCGTCTCTGCCTGACCAGCGCCCAGTTCGATGGCCGCGAAGCCCTGCGCCTGGGCCTCGTGCACGAGACCTTTGACGATGAAGCCGAGCTGGCCGAGCGTCTGGGTCTGACCCTCACGCAGATCCTGCGCTGTGCGCCGGCCGCGAATGCGCGCACCAAGCAGATCCTGCTCAGTGTCGGCCACATCGACCCGGATGCCGTGCTCGATCAGGCCGCCGCCCATTTCGCCGCCTGTGCCCGCAGCACGGAAGCGCCGGAAGGCATCGGTGCCTTTTTGCAGAAGCGCGAGGCGAACTGGGCCTCGACGA
>NZ_JBXMRC010000032.1:0-3213 GCF_057084925.1 Perlucidibaca sp.
TAGGGGCCACGAAGCTTGTTGGCAATATTCCAGATGAAGCCAACTAGGTTTTGGTGTTGTGCGTTTTGCATGGGAAATCCTGAATACATTTCATCTAAATTTGATTGACTTCAATCTGCGTTACGTAGCTGAGGTCGGAAAATTCTTGTCGCTTAAAATCGATTATTATTCGTACTTATCAAGAGTAGCCCGCAGATTAATTACCAATTGATCACTAAGTGTTTTTGGCGATAGAACCACGACTTCCTGCCCATGCCACAAAATTTCGCTCACCAGCTCCCGAGCATCAGTGAACGGCACCTCCAGCTCATAACTCCCATCCTCCAGCCACCGCGTCTTCTGCTCAGGATGCAAGACCTGCTTGCTCACCCACTGCGCGCGTGACGGCGTAAAGCGCAACACCGCCCATTGCACCTCGCTACCGTTGAAAATGCCGAAACCACTGCCCAGCACAGCATCTAGCTGCTCCGTCGTCAGCGCCATGGCCGGCGCAGCCATCACCATCACCTCCTCGATGGCATCCAACCCGAAACTGCGAATCGCCTCACGGGTGTGACACCACGCCTCCACATACCAGTTTTCGCGGTAATGCGTGAGCCGCTGCGGGCTGATCTCGCGCGTGGTGCGCTCGCCCGTGTTGCGGTTGAGATGGGTGATGTTCAGGCGCAGGCCCTCCAGCGTGGCGCGAGCCACTTTCTGGAAATGCCGGGTCGATGACGCTCGCCGCTGGTTCTGCAGCAGCCGTATACGCTGGCCAATCACCTCCGGGTCAATGCTCTCGGTGGACATGAGCATGCGTAGTCGCGACTTCAGCGGTGCGATCTGCGCACCCAGCAAGCCCGGCTCGATGCCTTCCAGCAGGCTGGTCGCCGCCAGCAACGCATGCACCTCGTCGCCATCCAGCCAGAGGCCGGGCAGCTCGTACTTCGGCCCGTGTGGGCCCCGCCGCTCGAAGCGGTAGGCATTGATGTCACGGTCGTACACGATGGGCGCGTTCAGCTGATCTCGCAGATATTCCAGATCACGCTTGAACGTCGCTGGAGAGACCTCCAGCGTATCCAGGAACTCGGAGAGGGTGACCGATGCTCGGCTGTTCAACAGCTGATCGATCAAATGCAGGCGGACCATTCTTGTCATGACGGGGAGCTTAACGCATACCGAGAGTAATGAAGACACATCCCTGTGTTGCCCGTCGACTTGGATGGGGTTCCTGAGAGGGATTATGTTAGGCGGCAAGCTCAAAAACTGAGCCTGACAAACTATGGCAGCATGAATATCCACAGGAGCGCGCTGCGCTACGCTGCAACAGGTTGGGCCGTTTCACCCGCAAGGCCACCATGGCAGGCAATTCCCCTCCATGAGCCGAATTGCCATGAATATCCCCACTGAAGACCGCGTGATCTTCCGCCCCGAACTGCAGGCCTTGCTGCATGTCAGCAGCGAGACTATCCGCCGATGGCTGCTGGCCAGCAAGCTACCCATGCCCGATGTCGCCCTAACCCGCAAGACCGTGGGCTGGAAGCGCTCCACCCTGGAGCGCGCCGGCATCAGGCTGGCGTGAAGCCGCAGCTGTCCAGCCAGTCCGCCCAGCCCTGCAGCAGCTTCTTGCGATCCGGCAGGTACTCGGCACGGTTGTAGACCGCACGAATCTTGTTGTCAGGCACATGCGCCAACTGGCGCTCGATGGCATCCGGCGAGTAACCATTCTCATTGGCCCATGTACTGGCCACAGAGCGCCAGCCGTGGCCAGTCATGCGGCCCCGATACCCCATTCGCGCAATCAAGGTCAACACCGCATTCTCGGACATGGGTCTATCCATGCGATGCGGAGCCGAGAACACATAACGGGCCTCCAGCCGACTCCGCGCGCGCAGCTGTTTAAGCACAGCCAGCGACTGATTCGACAATGGCACCAGATGATCGCGATCCCGCTTCATCTTGCCGGCAGGAATCAACCAGACCTTGCCAGCCTCATCGATTTCCGACCACTCCATCATGCGCAGCTCATTGGTACGCACCCAAGTCAGCGCCAGCAGGCGACAAGCCAGCACACTTTGCAAGTCGCCCTCCATCGCCAGGCGCTCCAGAAACTCCGGCACTTCTCGCAAGGCCAAGGCGGCAAAGCTGGTGACCTTGGCACGGCCAAATGCTTTCTCCGGGCGAATCAGTGCCGCCGGGTTGATATTGGCGATGCCGTTTTCAACTGCCCACTCGAAGACCTGACCGACCCACATACGAACTTTGCGCACATACACATGCAGGCCGGCGGCATCCATGAGCAGCAACTCACCCAGCAAGTCATCTCGCGTGATGCTGCCAATCGGCTTCGGCAGCAAGCGCACCAGATGCAGCTCAATGCCACGCAGGGCGTTGGTGCGATAAGTCGCAGACACATCCTTGCGACCTTGCCAGTAGGTTTCAGTCGCCTCGGCGAGCGTCACGCCTTGGCGATTGACGCGCCGAGGTGCCATGGGGTCATGGCCCTCAATCAGCGCTCGCTTCACTTCCTCACGCTTCACGCGTGCGGCAGCCAGTGTGATTTCGGGGTATGAGCCCAGACTCATGGTCTGCGGCTTGCCAGCCAGACGATAAGCCAGCCGCCAAGTACGCGAACCGGTCGTGGAAACATAGAGGTGCAGGCCACCACCATCGAACAGCTTGTAGGGCTTGTCGCTGGCCTTGGCTCCCTTGCAGCGCGCATCTGTCAGGGTATTTGTAGGCATCGTGCCGCCCTCTCCCGATTTGTACCTACAGCGATACCTACAGACTGGCTGTGGTGAACTGTGGTTTTCAGTGGTGGAGTGAGGGCAACCGTGCAAAAGAAAACCCCCGGAAGCCTTGATAGTACTGGGCTTGCCGGGGGTTATCTAGGGGTACTGCCCGCTTGCGTGGGCGTGATTTGGAGGAGAAGGAGGGATTTGAACCCTCGATACGGTATGACCGTATGCCAGATTTCGAGTCTGGTGCATTCAACCACTCTGCCACTTCTCCGAAGGATGCGAAAGATACCGGAAGCCCTTCGCTAACTCAACACATTCAAGCGCTAAGCGGCGAAAAAACAGTCGTCGCTTAGCGCTTGGCAAGTGCCTTGCTTAAAGCGGAATTTTATCGATGCTATCGGCAGCGGTATCAATACCGCTATCAACACTTTCCAAGGCTTCATCAACAGAGTCACCCACCACGGGCACCACAGAGACAAAGGCCCCAACGAGG
>NZ_JBXMRC010000033.1:0-45800 GCF_057084925.1 Perlucidibaca sp.
GCAACGCGCGCGCCCTGGTGCAGCGCCACGGCGAGCGCGAGGTGTGGATCAATCCGCCGCCGATCCCGCTGTCCACCGCCGAGATGGACCATGTGTTCGACCTGCCGTACGCGCGTGCGCCGCACCCGCAGTACGGCGACGCGACCATCCCCGCGTGGGAGATGATCCGCTTCTCCGTAAACATCATGCGCGGCTGCTTCGGCGGCTGCACCTTCTGCTCGATCACCGAGCACGAGGGCCGCATCATCCAGAACCGCTCGGAAGACTCGATCATCCGCGAAGTGGAAAAGATGCGCGAGGTGCCGGGCTTCACCGGCATCGTCTCCGATCTCGGCGGCCCGACCGCGAACATGTATCGCCTGGCCTGCAAGACGCCGGAAATCGAGGCCGCCTGCCGCAAGCCATCCTGCGTGTATCCGGGCATCTGCGACAACCTCAACACCGACCACTCGCATCTGATCAAGCTCTACCGCCGCGCCCGTGAACTCAAGGGCGTGAAGAAGATTTTGATCGGCTCCGGTCTGCGCTACGACCTCGCCGTGCGCTCGCCGGAATATGTGAAGGAGCTGGTCACGCATCATGTCGGCGGCTATCTCAAGATCGCGCCCGAGCACACCGAAGGCGGCCCGCTGTCGATGATGATGAAGCCGGGCATCGGCAGCTACGACCAGTTCAAGCAGCTATTCGAGAAGTTCTCGAAAGAGGCCGGCAAGGAACAGTATCTGATTCCCTACTTCATCGCCGCGCATCCTGGCACGACCGATGAAGACATGATGAATCTGGCGATCTGGCTGAAGAAGAACGGCTTCCGCGCCGATCAGGTGCAGACCTTCTATCCGTCACCGATGGCGACCGCGACCGCGATGTATCACAGCGGCAAGAACCCGCTGCGCAAGGTCACGCGCGATTCGGAAGAGGTGGACATCGTCAAGGGCGACCGCCGTCGCCGCCTGCACAAGGCTTTCCTGCGCTATCACGACGCCAACAACTGGCCGCTGCTGCGTGAAGCGCTGAAGGAGATGGGCCGTGCCGATCTCATCGGCAACAGTAAGCAGCACCTGATTCCGACCTGGCAGCCGAAGAACGAGGGCGAGTACGTCAGTCCGCGTAAAAAGAATTCGAGCGCGGTGGAAGGCGTGTCGGTGAAGGTCAAGCCTGCCGCTCCTCGTAAAGGAAGCATCCAGACCCAGCACACCGGTCTACCCCCACGAGATGATGGCAGCCGGCCAAGTCGTCAACGCCCGTCGGCTCCGCGCGCAGGCCGTTAAGGCTTAGCGCGCTGATCTGCCAGCACTTTGGCGATGGTGCGAAACACCTCGGCATCGTGCACCAGCCCAATGTGCGAGCTGTGCACCTCAACATGACGTGCCTGCGGAGTGAGGCGGTCGAGCGTGGCGGGCCAGCTCACAATGCCATCTACCTTACTGAATAGCACGGTTAAGGGGCAGAGAATCGGGATGCCATCGCGCTTCGCCATTTCCGTTTCAATCACATCCAAATTAAAGCCTTTCTTACGATAAGCCGCAGCGGTGATGGTGTATTTCGGGCCGCCAACCGCCGGCGAGCCCAGCGTAATAACACCCGCAATGTGCTCAGGTAGATCTCGCGCCAGCTCCCGCGCAATGTATCCCCCCAAACTCCAGCCGATGAGCGTCATGGGCTGACCACTGTGTAGAACATGGTCTTGAATCTTCTGCTTAAGCTTGGGCAATAACTTATGCACGGCACCGTTGTTTTTGCCCTGCCCCCAATGGCTCACTGCATAGCCAAGTTGGCGCAGTCGCGTCGCTAGACTGTTCATGGCTTTCTCATCTGCGCCATAGCCGGGCAATAACATCAGCGACTGGCCATCACCGCGCTCAAGACCTTGAAGCACGCGATCGCCCAAGCGCTTGGCGCGCAACCACTCCAGGGCAAATCGGCTTTCTGCCACCACCTCTCGCCAACCGGGTGGATGCTCGGGCAGGTCATCTGGCAGATGAGGCAAATAGGTCATAGCAAACTCGTTTGTGCGCTGGGCAACAGAATTCAGTCAGCGCAGAATGCAGACTCTACTGACGATGTGCAAGCAAGGGCAAGATCATGAAAGAAGCTCAACTCATTCTTGGCGGCGGCTGCTTCTGGTGTCTGGATGCGGTTTATCGCGAAGTACCGGGCGTGCTCGAATGCACCTCGGGCTATGCGGGCGGCGCCCGACCTAATCCCAGTTATGAGCAAATATGCAGCGGAGCCACCGGCCATGCCGAAGTGGTGAAATTACGCTTCGATGCCGATCAAACCAGCCTTGAACGCTTGCTCGAAATCTTTTTCACCATTCACGACCCAACCACGCTTAATCGTCAGGGTGCCGATACCGGTACGCAATACCGTTCCGTGGTCTTCTGCGGCGACGACGAACAGCGTGCAGCCTTGACCGCTTTCATAGAACAGCTCACGCAGGCAGGCATCTTCGACGCCCCTATCGTGACCGAAATCAGCGATGCCGTTCCATTCTATGACGCCGAGGAATATCACCAAGACTACTTCCGCCGCAATCCAGGGCAGGGCTATTGCCGCATGGTGGTGAGTCCAAAAGTAGCCAAGTATCGCAAGCTATTTGGGCCCGGTGCCGATCGCTAACGTGAGCTTATGACGCCCGTGCATAAGCTCAGCACAAAACGGTCTTTCCCGAGGCCGGGGCTAAGCGTTACTGTCAGGGCATCTTCTCAGCAAGGAGCTCATCATGACATTACGACTTGGCGATACCGCCCCCGATTTTGTACAAGAATCATCGGCAGGCACGATTCATTTCCACGATTGGCTGGGTGAAAGCTGGGGCGTGCTGTTTTCGCATCCTGCCGATTTCACCCCGGTATGCACCACCGAGCTCGGCCTGACCGCCAAGCTCAAGGATGAATTTGCCGCGCGCAACGTTAAAGCTATCGCGCTCTCGGTGGACCCGCTGGATTCGCATCATAAGTGGATCAAAGACATTAACGAGACCCAGCACACGGTGGTGAACTTCCCCATCTTGGCCGATGCCGATCGCAAGGTCAGCGAGCTCTACGACATGATCCACCCGAACGCGAATGCGACGCTCACTGTACGCTCGCTGTTCATCATTGATCCGGCCAAGAAGGTGCGGCTGATCATTACCTATCCGGCCAGTACCGGGCGTAACTTCAACGAAGTGCTGCGCGTCATCGACTCGCTGCAGCTCACCGAATATCACAAGGTAGCCACGCCGGGTAACTGGCAGGCCGGTGACGATGTGGTGATTGTGCCTTCACTGCAGGACCCGGAAGAGATTGCGCGCCGCTTTCCAAAAGGGCACACCGTGATAAAGCCTTACCTGCGCCTCACACCGCAGCCAGATAAACGCTAAATTGTGGGCCGGCACTGCTGCGCTAGCAGCGCCGGCTTAGCCCCGAATCCCATTAATGTAAGCAGCAGTTAGGGCGTCCACAGGCGCTTCAAAAAGCTGCTCACACGCACCAAACTCAATGAGTTGGCCGACGTGATTTTGCGTCCAGAAAAATGCGGTGTAATTGGCGATGCGGCGCGCCTGAGCCAAATTGTGCGTCACGATGACCACGGTGTAACGCCCGCCCAAACGCAAAATCAGATCCTCAACCACACCCGACGAGATCGGATCGAGCGCACTGCAGGGCTCATCCATCAGTAGAATCTCTGGCTCCAGCACCAATGCCCGCGCAATACAAAGCCGCTGCTGCTGCCCGCCGGACAGCCCCAAAGCTGGCGCATCCAAACGGTCAGACACCTCTTGCCAAAGTCCCACATCGCGCAAGGCTTGCTCGATGCGACGTTCGCGATCCGCCTTATCCTTAAAGCCGTGCTCTTGTAGCGGCATGTCGAGATTTCGGCGTATCGATAAGGGAAAGGGATTAGGTCGCTGGAAAATCATGCCGATGCGGCGACGCAGCATCAGCACATCGGTTTTCGGTGTCAGGACCTCTTCGCCATCGAGCAGAATACTGCCGCTCACGGCACAGCCCGGCACCATGTCCACCAACCGGTTCAAGCTCGACAAGAAGCTAGTCTTGCCACAGCCCGAAGGGCCAATCAGCGCCGTAATACAGCCTCGCTGAATCGCCAACGACACGCCGTTTAGAACAGTTTTCGAGCCATAACGAACGCTCAGATTGTGAATCGCCAGATGGGCTTGTGGCACGCAGCACGCCGCCTGCTGACGAAGTTCACTAACGGTATAACTGGTGGCGCTATCAAGAGGCGTGTTCATGCGTGCGTTATTCTCCGGGCAAGCCAACGATCAGACAGAGCGATGGCCAAGCCATTCACCACCAGCAGCAACGCCAGCAACACCAGCGCCGTTCCGTAGGCCGCTTGGTCGCCTCCGGTCACATTCATCGATAAGTCAAAAATATGCACGGCCAACACGCGGCCGGAATCCAGCCACGACGCGGGCATCCGATCGACATAGCCACTGGTAAAGAGCAACACGGCCGTTTCTGCCAGCGCGCGGCCTATGCCCAACATCAACCCGGCGGTCAGCGCCGGAGCCGCCGCCGGCAATAGCAAATACCGTAACGCAGCCCAGCGTGTTAATCCCAACGCGGCGGCACCCTGACGCCAGTCATCCGGTACCGCGGCCAAACCCGCTTCGCTGGTCCGGATCAGAATGGGCAGAACCATGCAGGCCAGCGTCAGGCCGCCCGCCAGCAAGGAGTAGCCCAGCCCTAACCAAACACAGAAGAAGGCGCTGCCAAACAGGCCATAAACGATGGAGGGCACTCCAGCCAGAACATCTAGGCTAAAGCGAATAGCCGCTGCGCTGGGGCTATTCGCTCGTGTAAATTCGCTCAGCCAAATTGCCGTTGCCAAACCCAACGGCACGGCCACCACAAACGTAATGGCCAGCACGACCAGCGTCGACACCAACATCGGTGCGATGCCGCCACGCCGGCCCGATCGCTCCGGCTCCGTGGTGAGAAAGTCCCAGCTCACACGTTCAAGGCCCTGGCTGGCCATATCGGCCAATAGCCACACAAAAAAGCCCGCAATAATGGCGGCGCTTAGCCACACCAAAGCGCCCAATACATGATCACTGTAGCGTCGAGAAGCCAAACTCCGCCACGCCGTCATTGCTTAGCCTCCAAGCGCCGACCGAGGAGCACAATGGCCACCACAACCAGTGTCAGCATCAAGCTGCTGACATACAAACTGGCACGGTGAGCGTCGGTGGCATAGGCCATTTCCAAGGCAATATTGGCCGTTAACACACGTACGGAATCGAAGATGCTACCCGGCACCTGCACCACATTACCCGCGACCATCAGCACCGCCATGGTTTCACCTAGGGCTCGCGTAGTCGCTAATAGCACGCCGGCCACTATGCCGGTTCGCGCCGCTGGCAGGGCAATTTTGAGCAAGATGGCTTGCGCCGACAGCCCCAACGCTTGCCCGCCTCGCCAATAATTCACCGGCACGGTTCGTAGCGCCGCCTCACTGGTCAACGCCACCGTGGGCAAAATCATCACGGCCAAAATCAACATGGCCGCAAGCAAACTGGCACCGGGCGGCGCTACACGCGTAATTAACGGGACTAATACGGTCAGGCCCCACAAGCCATAGACCACCGACGGGATACCCGCCAACAACATCAACAATCGACGAAAAGTGGTGGCTAAGGGTGCGGGCGCGAAGAAGCTCACAAAGAGTGCGGCAGCTAGGCCCATCGGCACGGCTAAAGCCAAAGCGCCCACGGTGGCTAGCACGGTCGCCAGCAACATGGGCCACAGATTGAACTGCCCGGCACTGGGGAACCAACCCGGGGAATTAAAGAAGCGTAGCCAATGGCCATCGACCACGGCTAATCGCGACTCATTGATCAAAAACAGGAATATCAACAGCAGCAATGCCACCGCACTGCTGGCCAGCAGCCAGAGCGACCGAGATAGCCAGACTTCAGTGTGCGACGGGGACAAAGAACTGATCCTGAATCAGGTCATACACGTGACGGCTCTGCGCGAAGCCAATGAAGCGCTTAGTCAAGCCAGTGGCCGGCGCACGGGTAACAAGAACGAGTGGTCGCGACAAGGGAAAGCTACGATTGCGAACATTGGCAACCGTTGCAGCCACGCCATTAATCGGCAACAGTTTAATGGGCGTGCCGTCCTCTTCTTCGAATTCCGCCGCACCGATTGAGACATAGCCTATCGCCCCCGGATTTCCGGAAACGGTTTTAATGCCCTGCTGATTGTCGCCAATCACCACCTGCGCTTTAACGTCCGGAGATTTCAGCTTGAAGTACTGCAGGAACAGCTCCAAGGTTGAACGCCCTTCGGCTTTATTGACGACGGTGATGGGCAGGTCTTTTCCGCCGACTGTTTTCCAATTAGAAATTTGGCCGGTATAAATCGCAACAATCTGCTCATTGCTCAGTGCTTTTACCGGATTGCTTTTATGCAGAATGATGGTGATGCCATCTAACGCTAAGACGTAACTGGAAAGATCTGATTCTTCGGGCTTGAGTGCACGCGACACCATGCCCATGTCAGCCAAGCCCGCGCGCGCATCTGCTAGGCCCCGTGATGAACCACCCGCTTGAACATCCACCCGAATACCGGGATTTAGCTTTTCAAAACGCTTACCCAAATCCAGAGCCAGTGGTGCGACCGTACTGGAGCCCGTGAGCGTGAGCTTATTCGCGTCAGCGGCGGTTGCGGATACAGAAATGAGTGGCAAAGACCAACAGAGTGCAATCAGCACAGATACGCGCATGCGACTAACCTTTATTATTTGCTAACAAAGCATAGACGCAGTGACGAAGGGTTTGTTACAGCTGAAAAATGATCAGACGATCTATTCGCCGACCAATAGTCGCCATTCCTCCGCGCTCAGACCCGCTGCACGTGCAAGCTTGGCAAAATCGCTTTGCAGGCTTTTTTGCACTTTGTCTTTATGCTGGTTCAACAAGGATTTGGCTTCAGCAACCAGCGCCTCGAGCTCTTCCAGTGTTAGGTCTTCTAAATTCATCACAGGCTAACGCGTACTCAGGATTAAACAGCAAAAGGAACGAGCGCCATTGTAATACACAGCCTCTGAACCCAATCAAGTATGGACGTCCTTGGCTGTTTCGCCAGTGAAAATTATACCCTTGCGCCCTTAACTGCTCGGAATGTTCTCGCTTTGTCCGCCTAGGCAGTCTTTTTAGCCTGCACGAATGCGTCTATACTTCGCGCAAACGTGGGATACACCTACGATCTCTCCGGTTTTTGAGTGAGGTTATCGTGAAAAAGATTGCAATGTTGTTGGCTGCTGTCGGTTTTGTACTGGCCACTCCGGTCGTGGCGAAGTCCACTCAAGAAATTTCTGATCGCCCGCTGGGTGAGCGCTCACTTTTTTCGCAACGCGCCATCATTGAACGCATCACTATGGTCGGTAGTGTTTGCCTAGAAGGCGAGCCCTGCGCCGCCGCTGTTGCTGCCGCGCCTGCTGCCGGTGGCGTACCTCGCTCCGGTGATGAAATTGTTTCGGCTGTGTGTGGCGGCTGTCACGGGGCTGGCGTCATGGGCGCTCCCGTCATTGGTAACAAAGGCCAATGGGGTGCACGTATTGCTCAAGGCAAGTCCACGCTCTATACCCATGCGATCGGCGGTATCCGTGGCATGCCAGCCAAGGGCGGCTGTGGCACTTGCTCGGATGATGAAATTAAAGCTGCTGTTGACGTGATGATTGCTAAATCTAAGTAACGTTTAACCCTAAGCGCCGAGGCCGGGCTTAGTCTACAAACCACGCCGTGTATCTCTCCCTAGAGGCTACACTCGCCATACTTGGCTCGTGACCGTTTGCAGACTAAGCCCGGCCTCGGCGCTTTCGTATGTGCCTTGCTGCCTTGAAATCTAGTCAGCCGAAGAGGTTTTTCAGGTTCGAGAGGTGGGCATTTCCCAACGCCTGCTTCTGCTCGACACTGCGGCCACTGCTGCGTCCTTCCCACTCCAACTCATCTGCCGGTAGTTCTTCTAAGAAGCGGCTGGGCGTGGTCGGCATGGATTCGCCGCCGAACTTGCGTTTAGACGAATAGGTCAGGGTTAGCGTCTGCTTGGCGCGGGTGATGCCGACATACATGAGACGGCGCTCTTCTTCGATCGTTCCTGACTCGATGCTGTTGCGATGCGGCAGCAGGTCCTCTTCTAGTCCCATCATGGTCACATGCGGGAACTCCAAACCCTTGGCGGCATGCAGCGTCATGAGCTGGACTTTGTCGCTGTTGTCTTCTTCAGCTTGCTGTTCGAGCAGGTCTAGCAAGACCAGTTTGCGAATCACCGCTTCGATATCGCGGTCTTCTTCATCTTCGACCTTGTCCCAGAGACGCTGCACCGAGGCGAGGAAACTGTTTACCGACTCCATACGACGCTCAGCTGCCTGCGGCGTGGGTGACGAGTCAAGCAGGTAGTCCTGATACTGAATGTCGGAGAGCATCTGCTTGATCGCGGCGAGTGGATCATCACCATCGATGATAGCGCGGGCGGTGTCCTGCAGCCATTGCGCGAAATCCTGCAAACGGCCGTGGGCGCGCTCGCCGACATGTAAACCTAGCCCCATTTCGTCGCAGGCCAAGAGCATGGCGCATTCGCGTTGCTGAGCGTAACCGCCCAACTTTTCCAAGGTTGCCGGGCCAATCTCACGCTTAGGAGTATTAATGATGCGAAGGAAGGCATTATCGTCTTCCGGATTGATGACAAGGCGCAAGTAGGCCATGACATCTTTAATTTCCGAACGGGCAAAGAACGACTGGCCGCCGGAAATTTTGTACGGAATCTGCAACTCACGGAGCTTGGTTTCGAGCACACGCGCCTGGAAATTTCCGCGATAGAGCACGGCGTAATCGCGGAATTCGGTGCGCTGCATGAGCTTGTGATTGAGTATCTCAGTGGCGACCTTTTCTGCCTCCGAATCTTCGCTACCACACTGAATGACGCGAATCGGCTCGCCTATGCCGTGCTGGCTCCAAAGCTGCTTTTCGAACACATGCGGGTTGTTAGCGATGACCGCGTTGGCGGCCTTGAGAATGCGGCTGGTGGAGCGATAGTTCTGCTCCAGCTTGATCAGCTTGAGCTGCGGATAGTCCACCGCCAGCTGCGCCATGTTCTCGGGTCGCGCACCGCGCCAGGCGTAGATTGACTGGTCATCGTCACCCACGGCGGTGAAGGTGGCTCGTGCGCCGACCAAGTTTTTCACCATCGAATACTGGGCGGCGTTGGTGTCTTGGTATTCGTCCACGAGCAGGTAATGCACGCGGTTCTGCCAATGCTCACGCAAGGCGGCATCGTTTTGAAGCGCGAGCGTCGGCCGCACAATCAGGTCATCGAAGTCGACGGCGTTATACGCGCGCAGATGGCGCTCGTATTGCTCATAGACCGTCGCCGCGAAAACATCAATATCGGTTTCGGCGCGGCTCATCGCTTCGGCGGGCAACAACAACTCATTCTTATAGCCAGAGATGAGATTCCGAACGAGGTCGACCTTGTCGCTAGCATTTTCTTTGTGCAGCAGCTCACCGAGCAGCGTGCGCGAATCCTCAGCATCAAAAATGGAAAAGTTCTTTTTCAAGCCAAACGTTTCCGGATGCCGCTTGAGCATGGTCAGGCCCAGCGTATGAAAGGTTGAGACCATGAGGCCGCGTGCTTCCGGGCCATGCACCAGCTTGGCGGCACGCTCTTTCATTTCGCGCGCAGCCTTGTTGGTGAAGGTCACGGCGAGAATCTTGTGCGCCGGCACGCCACAGTCCTGAATGAGGTAGGCGATCTTGCGGGTGATGACCGAGGTCTTACCCGAGCCCGCGCCGGCCAACACCAATACCGGGCCGGTAATGGCCAGTACAGCTTCGTGTTGACGGGGGTTTAGGTTGTTCACAGCGGCATCCGGCGAGCAGTTCAGCAGGCCGGTGATTGTAGTGAGCTGGCCTCAGTGAGGCCAGCATTCCCTCACGATGATTAGCAATCGTTGTTAAACGATGCCGTACACCTGCTTCCAATGATTCATGGCTTGATGGGTGTCGCGCTGCCAAGGGTGAAAGCTGGGCTTATAGTAAGACCAGTAAGCCTTGCCCATTTTGCGCAACCAACCCGGGTTATTGCCGAACATTTCATTGAGACCTTTTAGGTGCATGCGCCAGTCCCGCTGAATACCTCGCGCCTTAAATAAGGAGTAGGTGTGCAGGGTGGTGAAGAAAGCAAACTCCAGCGTGTTCAACGCCATTTGCGAGCTGCGAATCCAGTAGCTGCCAACCTGATCCTGAAAGACATCAAAGGCCACCGCCTTGTGCTCACTTTCTTCAATGGCATGCCAATACCAAAGCGCCTTCACGCGCTCATCCATTGGGCCAAAGAAATCCGGATTTTCCAACGCCATTTCCGCCAAGATCGCCGTGAAATGCTCTAGTGCACAAGTCATCGCCAGCTGACGCTCGGGTGACAGGCGCTTACGCATAAACTTCAATCCACCCTCTACAAACTGCTCAATGCGCTTCATGGGCAAGCCTTTGCGCTGCATCAACTGGTTGAAGGCATCGTGCTCGCGGCCGTGATGGGCTTCTTGGCCAATAAAGCCACTGACTTGTGCGGCCAACTCTGGCGAGACGTTCTTTTGATAGTGGCGCACGGAGTCGACAAAGAACCGCTCGCCTTCGGGAAACGTCGCCGATAGCGCGGTTAGTAACATAGTCTTGAAAGGATCACCGCCAAACCAATCCATGGGAATGCTGTCATCGAAAACAAAATCCATGCGGCGCGGCTGCGGGCGATTAAACTTACTGAGCGCGGAATTAACGACCGTCATGAGGGTGCTCCCAAAATGTACTGTCTACTAATTAAGCACATTAGTTGTTTAGTGACAATTTGTTCTGTCAAATTAATCTGCGGACTTTAGCGACGGCGAGAGCAAATAACCTGTAATCATGTCGATTAAACCCTCCGCCACGGCATCTTCCGTAATCCAAGCGCTCTGCTGACCAACTTGCCTGACTAACGTAAACAAGGTGCTGTTGGTAATGATGAAGAGCCTGACCTGCAAATCGGCAATGGGGTATTCACGGTAATGCTTGAGGAAATACAGGCGCGCAAGCTCTAAGAAGTGCTGTTGTAAAACATCCGCCACCTTCTGTGTGGGCAGGCGATGCCAATTCCGTACCAGCTCCAAATACAAGCCGTCCTGCGAGTGCAGGGTAGCAAAGCCAAATCGAATCGCCACACTGACCAAGTCTCGCAGGCTGGCTTCCGGTGCTATCGGAAGCCGCGACAAGCCGGTGCCGATATCATTCGCCAGCTGTGCGACCATCGCCTCGATCAGGGCATCTTTGCTGCTGAAATACTGATACAGCGAGCCCACACTGACACCGGCACGCTCTGCAATTATCGGCGTACTGGTGTTATCCAGCCCCCGCTCTGCGATACAGCGAGCCGTGGCTTCTATCAACGTCGACACCATCTGACGGGATCGCTCTTGTTGTGGCAGTTTGCGCATCCGCTTCTCCCTCGACACAAATGCGAATTGAATACGAATAGATATTCACATTATGGTCGAGCTATCGCAATGACCTGAGTACGCTTCATGATCGAGTCCTGTCCTGTTCCTACTCGCGTTCGGCCCTTCGCGAAAACCCAGCAAGCTACGCCTGCGCTGCTTAAGATCATTTTGGGTCGTCCGTTAGCGCCAACTCGTCGGGAATATGATGAAGCAGTTGCTGGCCTGAACGTTGGCGATACGCTGATGGATCCCGTTGCTGACTGGCTCATGCAATCGCCCAAAATCCATCGCGGCATGTTCCAACAAGCGCTCACACAGGGTGTGGAAAGTCTCAGCGACTGCCCGCCCGAACTTCAGGCCTTGTTTGCGGAGGTCGATCGTGTGCCCGCCTGGGTAGATCGCCAGCTAATTGACGAAGGCATACGTTTTATTCACGCCAGCGGCCTAACTGCACTTCAGGTCATGCGCGACCTGGCGCTAATGGGCGGCTATTTACTCTCTGGTTTTAATCAAGCACTGGTGATGACCGGCGCTCTCACCAACGGCACATCACAGCGCGTCGCCGAGACCGGTAAATGGTGGATGGATTGTACTGAAAGGGGCGGCCTTGAGCGCTTTGGCGCCGGCACGCAATCAACCCTGCATGTCCGACTCGTGCATGCCATCGTGCGCCGCCAGCTCAATCAACGAGAGGACTGGGACCATGCGCAGTGGGGCCTGCCACTCAACCAAATTGATATGGCCGCAACGTATCTGGGCTTCAGTGTGGTGATGCTCGGCGGCCTGCGTAAGCTCGGCATTCAAGCCACACCCCAAGAAGCGCGTGGCGTGATGCAACTGTGGAGTTATGCCTGTTGGTTGATGGGCGTGGACGAGAAGTGGTTACGCTTCAGCGAATCCGAGGGCGTGATTTTGCTCAATACCGCCCTCATGACACAAAGCCGGGCCGACTGGACCAGCAAGGCCTTGGGCAAAGCCTTGTCGGAGGAGCCGCTGGTGAGGCGCTTTCCCGCACTCGCCAAATATGGGTTAGAGCAGCCCATGCGAAAGTTTGTTTATCACCAGCACCTCAGCGTAAGTCGTTACTTTCTTACTCCGGAGCAATTTGACCAGCTGGGCTTGCCCACCCACATCAGTGCTTGGTATCCCTGGCTAACACTGGCTCCGCGTGCATTCACCTATACCGCTCAACGCCTACTGCCCCGCTGGCATCAACGCCAAGTTTCTCGCGGTCGTGAAGCACAACGTGCAGCAGTTGGTGCTGTGTTTGGCAAAAAGCCCCACCAACTTACGCCAGTGGCACCAGGAGTCTCGGTATGACCAGCAGCACCCGAGTTCGTGATTTTTCAGAAATTCCAGTCGCGGGCGGCATTCCCGTCCTGAGCCACACGTTCAACTTTCTGTTTCAACCCCTGAGCAGTGGTCTAAACCTGTATGAACGTTTTGGGCCCGTCATTAGAGGCGATGCCTTTGGCCTCAATTCGGTGGCCTTAGGAGGCCCGGATGCCGTCGAACTGGTATTACGTAACGCCGATCAAGCGTTTTCCAACCATCAAGGCTGGGCCTATTTTATTGAGCGATTTTTCCATCGCGGACTCATGTTGCTGGACTTTGATGAACATAAGTTTCATCGCGGGATATTGCAGGCCGCCTTTAAAAAGCCGGCGCTGACGGACTACTTGCATCGGATGCAGCCCGTGATCGGGCATGGCTTAACTCGCTGGCATAAACAGGCTAAGCGTCTGCGCAAAGCCGACTTTATGGTTTACCCCGAGCTGAAACGACTCACGCTAGATATCGCGACAGAAGTGTTCATGGGCGAACCGCTGGGCAAAGAGGCCGACGCCATCAATGAAGCCTTCGTGGATTGCGTCAGGGCCGGAACCGCATTAATTCGCTACCCCGTACCCGGCGGACGCTGGCACAAAGGGGTACGCGGACGTGCCACCTTGGAAGCTTTTTTCCGCTCGCGTATTGCCGCTAAACGCCAACAACCGGGCTCAGACCTCTTTAGTCGTCTGTGCATTGCGGAAGATGAGCACGGCAATCGCTTTAGTGACGACGACGTGGTTAACCACATGATCTTCCTGCTCATGGCCGCGCACGACACCAGCACCATTACCCTCACCAGCATGATGTACCAGCTGGGCAAGCACCCGGATTGGCAGCGGCGTATACGTGCAGAGGCGCTCGCGCTGGGTAAATCCTCGTTGGTCCACGACGATCTGAGCCAGCTTCCTTTAATGGAGTTAGTGCTGAAAGAGTCGCTGCGCTTGTTATCCCCGGTTCACGTTTTACCGCGAAAAACAGTCAAGCCGGTGGAGTTTGCAGGCTATCGGATTCCCGCTAACACTTATGTGATTATCAGCCCGATTGTGACGCACCATTTGCCGCAGTATTGGACAGCGCCCACTCAGTTCGACCCTGAGCGCTTCAGCCCCGAACGCCGGGAACACAAGCAGCACGCCTATCAATACCTGCCTTTTGGTGGCGGCGCGCATATGTGCATTGGGCTGCACTTTGCTGAGCTGGAAATTAAAGCCATTCTCTATCAGCTGCTACTAAAGTTCCGTTGGTCCGTGCCCGACGACTATGTCATGCCAATAAATTTCACCTCCCTACCTACTCCTCGGGATCTTCTGCCCGTTAAGCTCCATGCACTCTAAATAGATCCCACACTAAGGACGCCTTCATGACCGACACTTCTAAACGCTGGCAAAACAGTACGCTATTCATTACCGGCGGGAGCCGAGGCATAGGCCGCGAAATTGCCCTACGCTTTGCGCGTGAAGGAGCCAACATTGTTATCGCAGCAAAATCGGATCAGCCTAACCCGCGCCTACCCGGCACTATTCACTCCGTTGCCGAGGAAATACGCGCTGCCGGCGGCCTAGCGTTGCCGATTGCCTGCGATGCCAGAGACGAAGTGCAACTCACTCGCGCCATTGAAGAAACGGTAGCCCACTTTGGCGGCATTGATGTGCTGATCAACAACGCCGGTTTTCTCGGCGTAACACCAGTTGCAGTCACCAACACCAAGCACTACGACCTCATGCACGCCCTCAATACACGCTCGCCATTCATTACGATGCGTGAATGCCTGCCGCACCTCAGCGCACGCCAAGGGCAAGTGCTTAATCTCTGCCCACCGATCAATCTCGATCCTGGCTGGCTCGGAGCCTTCGCACCGTACACATCCACTAAGTACGCCATGACATTGCTCAGCCTGGGCTTCGCTCAGGAAGCCAAGCCACGCGGCATTCGGGTAAATACCCTGTGGCCAGCCACCCTGATTGCCACCGCAGCCGTCGGTATGACTGCCGGCGAATCGGGACTGGCGGCGGCTCGCAAGCCAGCCATCATGGCCGATGCCGCTTTTGCCCTGCTGAATCAAAGTGACCGCTTTAGTCATGAAGTCTGCTGGCTGGATGAAGATGTGTTGCGTCATCTCGGCGAAACCGACTTCTCGCATTACGCCAACGTGCCGGAAAACGCCGCCAATATTCAGCGTGATTTCTACATCGGCACTCTTTGAAACTTAGTCTGCAAGCACACTCCCGCGATAGCACAAGGCCTCGGCTAGGTGACTTGTGCTAACGCGATCTTCGTCTGCGAGATCCGCAATGGTTCGCGCCACCCGCAACACGCGGTGATAGGCGCGGGCTGATAGACCTAAACGCTCGCCCGCAGCCTGGGCAAACTCTGTCACCTCTGACGCTAAGGCCTGACCGAGCTCATGCCCCGGCAAATAGGCATTGGCATAGCCTTGGCGTTGCAATTGTCGCTGCCGACTCGCACAGACACGCGCCCGCACTACGGCACTGCTTTCTTGGGCTTGGGCTGCGGTGGCCAAGGCCGATAATGGCACTGCCTGTACGGGCACGCGGAGATCCACACGATCCAATAACGGTCCTGACAACTTGGCTTGATAGCGGGCTATTTGCTCCGGCGTACAACGGCAACTGCCGCCCAACTGCCCGCGCTGCCCACAAGGGCAGGGATTCATTGCCGCTACTAACTGAAATCGGGCCGGATAACGTAGCTGCTGGCGCGCTCTTGCTAACACAATTTCGCCTGACTCCAAGGGCTCACGCAGTGCCTCTAGCGCCTGTCGATTGAACTCGGGCAATTCATCCAGAAACAATACTCCGCCATGCGCCAGACTAATTTCTCCAGGACGTGGAATGGCCATGCCTCCGCCAATCAATGCAGCCATTGATGACGAACTATGAGGCGATCGAAAGGGCGGCGAACTATCGTTCTCGCGCGACAGCCCACGCAAGGAATACAAGGCTACCGACTGCAACCGCATGTCAGGAGAAAGCGGCGGCAGCAACCCGGGCAAGCACGATGCCATCAGCGTTTTTCCTGCACCCGGCGGCCCATAAAACAAAATCGAATGCGCGCCTGCTGCGGCAACTTCTAAAGCCCGTCTCGCCAAGTGTTGCCCGCAAACCTGCGCTAAATCAGGGTGCATGACCTGGCTTTCGCTGACACCCTTGGCCTCACTAGCGTCGTCAGGAATCGGCTCTATACCGCGCAGGTGCCGAATCAATCGCGACAAATTCGGCGCGGCGAGAACGGTGGTCTGAGTGCTGAGACGCGCTTCACGTGCATTGGCCTGCGGTACGACCAAGGTCCTCCCGGAGGAAGCACTGGCCAAGCTGGCCGATAGCACCGCATTCACCGCGGTGAGCTCGCCGGATAATGCCAACTCGCCCATCACGATCAGGTTTTCTAGGGCCTTTGCGGGCAATTGACCGCTGGCTGCAAGCAAGCCAAGCGCGATGGGCAAGTCATATCGACCGCCTTCTTTGGGCAAATCGGCCGGCGCTAAATTGATGGTGATGCGTTGTGGAGGAAAGTCAAAACCACTGTTTAGCAGCGCCGATCGAACACGGTCCTTACTCTCACGCACCACCGCTTCGGGCATGCCCACAATGGCGAGACCGGGCAAGCCAGCCGACAAGTGAACTTCAACACGTACGCGTGGGGCCGCCAAGCCAAGACTGGCGCACGTTTCCACCGTCGCTAATGACATCCTGTCCTGCTCCCGAGCTTCCCTGCATCAGGTATAGGACAGCCTAGATCACTGCGCTAGGTCAGCTGAAAAATTAGTTCGGGCGACGCACCAGTTGCACCAATGCCGCCAGCAGCAAGCCAACAAATAGCATCAGCGTCCACATGGGCAGGCTCAGGCCTAGCAGGGTCCAATCGACTTTGGCGCATTCACCCGAGCCCTGAAAGACCTGCTGCACCACTTGCTGCCAAGGTAAAGCGGCAATCCAAAAGTCGAGGCCGGGCCCGCAAGAAGGAACTTGATCCGCCGGCAAGTGTTGCAGCCAGAGATGGCGACCGGCGACCACGACACCTGCGACTGCACTCAAGGCCATCACGCCCGCATAGACGCGCTGCCCCCAAGCCTGCGGACCATGCACGGCAGCGATCAACGCCATCACGCCAACACCGATCACGGCCACGCGCTGAAAGACACAGAGCGGGCAGGGTTCAAGGCCTTGGTAATGCTGCAAGTACAGCGCAACCAGCATGGCAACCAGTGCCACCAGTGCCACCAAGGCATTGCAAATGCGCGCATTCGGCAGTTTCGGCATGTCACACCTCATGAGTAGGTTCAGGCGAAATACGCCGCTAAAAAGTCATCAAACGGCAGTTGTGGCAAAGCCTCCATGTCCGCTTGATCGGCCAGAGACTTTGCTGCCAGCACCTGCAGTTCTTTCATACGCTGATCCGGCAAAGGGCGCGCCAGAAAACGCTCACGCATGCGATCGGCACAGTCCTGAGCAAAGCTATAGAAGCAGCCCTCGTGATCTTGCAAGCTGCGTAGCACCATGGCCGATCCAGTCATAGCAGGCTCTTTAAGCTTATCGATTTGCAAGGCCAGCGCTGAAGAGTACCCACCCGTGGTGTGCGCCGCATCGAGCAACTGTGCTACAGGAAGTAACTCGCCAAAAAGCTCGGCGGCCAGGCTACGGAAATCGGCCTCGCCGGCTTTGCCTTGCAAGCGCAATGAGGCATCGCGTCCGCGCTCAACCATGGCCTGCTGATTCAATGGCAAACGATGGTATTCGTCATCCGTGAATAAGGGGCTGTCGCTGAGCAGGCAATGCAGCGCAAACACTTCGAGAAAATGTGCGCTATCACGGCTGATGCCCAGTGGCTCGAACGGGTCGAGATCGACGCAGCGCAGCTCGGCATATTCCACGCCACGACGCGCCAGCGCCTGCGTCGGACGCTCGCCGCTGCGAATGGTGCGCTTCGGGCGGATCAGCCCGTAATACTCGTTCTCGATCTGCAGAATATTGGCGTTGATCTGCTGATACACGCCATCCTTGACCACGCCCGCCGCCGCGTAGGGCGCATACGGCGTGCGAATGGCGCGATCGAGGTCATGGATGTATTCACCCAAGGCGTTATAAGACACCTGCAGATCAGACTGGGCATCGTTCTGATAACCCAACGAACTCATGCGCAGTGAGGTGGCATCCGGCAGATACAAGGTACCCGACGGCATGGCCTTCAGACCGTGATCGCGACCCTCTAGAAAAGTGCCACAGACCGCCGGACTCGCGCCCAGCAGATACAGCAGCAACCAGCTGTGACGCTGGAAGTTGCGCACCAGACTCAGGTACTTCTCCGACTTGAAGTCTTGCAGCGAGCGCGTATCACCCGCCTGCTGCTGCCAGCGCTGCCAGAAGCTGTCCGGGAACGACAGGTTGTAGTGAATGCCGGCGATGGTCTGCATGCGGCGGCCGTAGCGCAGGCCGAGGCCATGGCGGTACAGCGTCTTCATGCGGCCGATGTTGGAGCTGCCGTACTGCGCCAGCGGGATGTTGCTGTCCGGGCCGAGCTTGCAGGGCATGGAATTGACCCAGAGGCGCTCGCTGCCGATGTTGGCATAGACATAGCGATGCACATCGTCGAGCCAGCCCAGCGCCGTGGCAATGCTGTCGCAGGGCGGCGTGATCAGCTCGATCAGTGCTTCAGAGTAATCCGTGGTGATGTTCGGATGCGTCAGCGCCGAGCCCAGCGCGGCAGCATGTGGCGTCTGTGCCAGCCAGCCGTCCGGCTGCACACGCAGCGCCTCTTTCTCCAGGCCGCGCTGCATGCCTTGCAGACACTCGGGCTCGCGCTCGAGCCAGGCCAGTTGCTGCATCAATGTGGCATCCATCAGATTCTCCCTCGCACGGCCATGATCATCGTGACACGCCGGCTTTGCGGAACAGGTCGCCGAGTGTACCGCCAACCTGACCGGCGGATGTCGTTGCCGCAGCACGCTGACCACCTCGTGCCGGTTGCACACCACGAGCAGCGGGCTTGCTGTTATCACGCCCGGCGCGCGCCGCCGGCACCGGCGTGTCATTCAAACGGCAGGACAGGGCAATGCGCTTGCGTGCCACATCCACTTCCACCACTTTCACCTTCACGATGTCGCCCGCCTTCACCGCCTCATGCGGATCCTTGATGAACTTGTCGGACAGCACCGAGATATGCACCAGACCATCCTGATGCACGCCGATATCCACGAACGCGCCAAACGCCGTGACATTCGTCACCACGCCCTCCAGCACCATGCCCGGCTTAAGGTCGCTAATTTCAGTGACGGTTTCGCTAAACACCGCCGCCTTGAACTCGGGACGAGGGTCACGGCCCGGCTTCTCCAATTCACGCAAAATGTCACGCACGGTCGGCAAACCAAAACGCTCATCGACAAACTGCTCAGCGTTCACCGCACGTAAGTAGCGTGGATTGGAGAGCAGCTCTGGCAGACTTTTTCCCGTGCTTGCCAGCAACTTGTGCACCACCGGGTAGGACTCGGGATGCACGGCCGACGCATCTAGTGGATTACTCCCACCTGACACGCGCAAGAAGCCGGCGGCCTGCTCGAAGGTACGCTCGCCAAAACGCGGCACCTGCTTCAGGGCATCACGCGAGGCGAACACGCCATTGGCATCGCGGAAGTTGACGATGTTCTGCGCCAGTGTCGCATTGAGGCCGGCGATACGTGCCAGCAGCGGCGCCGATGCCGTGTTCACATCCACGCCGACCGCGTTCACACAATCTTCAACGACGGCATCGAGCATGCGCGCCAGCTTCACCTGATTCACATCGTGCTGATATTGACCAACGCCAATCGCCTTCGGCTCGATCTTCACCAGCTCCGCCAGCGGGTCCTGCAGGCGGCGTGCAATCGACACCGCGCCACGGAAGGTCACATCCAGATTAGGGAACTCACGCGCCGCCAGTTCGGATGCCGAGTACACCGACGCCCCCGCTTCACTGACGACAATCTTGGTCAGCTTCAACTCGGGATGCTTCTTCATCAATTCGGCCACGAGCTTGTCAGACTCGCGCGATGCCGTGCCGTTGCCGATCGCCACCAGCTCGACCTTGTGCTCGGCGCACAACCTGGCCAACACGTGCAGCGAACCATCCCAATCCTTGCGCGGCTCATGCGGGAAGATGGTGGTATTGGCGACCAGCTTGCCGGTGCCATCCACCACCGCCACCTTGCAGCCCGTACGCAGGCCGGGGTCCAGCCCCAGCGTCGGGCGCAGGCCGGCCGGCGCCGACATCAGCAAATCTTTCATATTGCGCGCAAAGACGCGGATGGCCTCTTCCTCGGCACGCACTTTCAGCTCGGTCAGGAACTCGGTTTCAAGATGCGTGAGGAGCTTCACACGCCAGGTCCAACGTACCACTTCACGTAACCACGCATCAGCCGGACGACCCTGATCGCTGATGCCGACGGCATTGGCAATGACTACTTCGCAGGGATGCACCGTGCTCTCGGCGGCATCCGGCAAGGTCAGACTCATGCTCAGGAAGCCCTCGTTGCGGCCGCGAAAAATCGCCAGCGCACGATGCGATGGTGCATCCGCCCACTTCTCATCATGCTCGAAATAGTCGCGGAACTTCGCGCCCTCGCTTTCCTTACCCACGATGACTCGCGCACTGATCTGCGCCCTGTCTTTCAAATACTGACGTAGCGTCGCCAGCAGATCGGCCTGCTCGGCAAAGCGCTCCATGAGAATGTGGCGCGCGCCTTCCAGCACCGCTTTCACATCCGGATACGCCACGCCACCCTCGTCCGCCACTGGCTTGATGAACGCCAGCGCCTCCTGCTCCGGCACGCGCGTGGGCTCTGCCAACAGCATGTCCGCCAATGGGCCGATGCCAGCGGCCAAGGCCTGCAAGCCTTTGCTGGTGCGCTTGGGCTTGAACGGCAAATATAAGTCTTCCAGACGCGACTTGGTATCGGCCGCGAGAATCTGTGCCTTTAAGACGTCATCGAGTTTGCCTTGCTCCTGAATGCTTTTCAGGATGGCCGCGCGGCGATCTTCCAGCTCACGCAAATACAGCAGACGCTCTTCGAGATTACGCAGCTGCGTATCATCGAGCTCACCGGTCACTTCTTTACGATAGCGCGCAATAAAGGGGACAGTGGCTCCGTCATCCAGCAACGTAATGGTGGCTTCGACCTGCTCGGTACGGACGGATAATTCGCGGGCAATCTGTTGGGCAATCGATGACATGTACACACTCGGCAAATCAATAAGCAGCGCCGCAAGGACGCTTGAAGAGAGCCGGATTATACGCAGAATGGCTCGCGCGACATCTGCCGCGCTGACATAGGCAAATGCACGAGTGCTGCGTACACTCTAAGCCAACCTACATCCGCTGAGCTTGCACGAGGACACGCATGGAATCCGCCAGCAGCGAATCGCCGAAAGAACAACTCCGAATCCTCGTCGTCGATGATGATGTGCGACTACGCAACCTGCTCCAGCGCTTTCTCGAGGATCAGGGTTTTGCCGTACGTACCGTCGCCGATGCCATCCAGATGGACCGCACGCTGGCTCGCGAACTCTTCGCGCTTATCGTTCTCGACTTCATGCTGCCTGGCGAAGATGGCCTGACCATCTGCAAACGCTTACGGGATGCCGGCAACAACACACCCATCATCATGCTCACCGCCCGTGGCGCCGATAGCGACCGCATCAGCGGCCTTGAAGCAGGGGCAGATGACTACTTGCCGAAACCGTTTAATCCGCAGGAGCTGTTGGCGCGGATGAAGGCCGTCATGCGCCGACAGTCTCGCGAACTGCCGGGAGCGCCATCACACACTGCCGAGACCGTCAATTTTGGCCCTTGGAGCCTCGACCTTTCGACCCGCCAACTCACTCGCGATGGCGAAACGGTTAACCTCACCACCGGCGAATTTGCCGTACTCAAAGCGCTGGTGCAGCATCCCCGCGAACCCCTCACTCGCGACAAACTTATGTCACTTGCGCGGGGTCGGGAGTGGGGCGCCATGGAGCGCTCGATTGATGTTCAGGTCTCGCGCCTGCGCCGCATGATTGAAGTAAACCCTGCACGGGCGCGGTATATCCAAACCGTGTGGGGCATAGGCTATGTCTTTGTGCCGGATGGCCAAGCCTAATATGAAGCAAGCGTCGGTGACATTACCCAAGAAGAGCTGGATTCAAAACCTGAAGCCGCGCTCCAGCTTCATGCGCACGACCTTGGTTATTGGCATTGTGGTGCTGGTCAGTCAGGTGCTATCGATTGCATTTTTCTGGCAGAACTTATATTTACCCGAGATAAAACAGCATGCTTACACTTCTGCAATTCGCCTGAACTTGCTGCGTAATGCCGAAGCTACGGGCTCTCCTTCGCCAGAAATTATCGACATTGAGCTCAAACAGTTTGGCAATTTAAATGTCATTCGGGATCCTGAAAAGTTCCCGCGGCCAAGTGAAAAGTGGTTTGCCGAGCTCTTCACCGATCGCTTCCAAAAACAATTAGAAACTGAACTGAATGCATCAGCACAGGTTTATTTCCAATTTAAGCCCGTTCCAACGCTATGGATTAAAGCGCCAACCCAAACGCCCATTTGGGTGTCAGAGGAACTTCGATTTATTCAGCAATACAGTCCTGGCATTATTTTGAGTTGGATATTGGGTGTTCCGTTATTATCTGTCATGGCCATTATTGTGCTGGCAAGGCAGCTCAATCGCCCGCTGAAACGCTTGCAGCTTGCTGCGATTCGCGTGGGGCGCGGATTGCATAGTACGCAACTGGATATTCATAGTGGGCCCAGCGAAATTCGAGCCGTCAATCGCGCTTTTAACTTGATGACCGATCAGATTCGACAAGCTGAGCGCGAGCGCACGGTCATGCTCGCGGGCATCTCGCATGATCTGCGAACCCCTTTAACGCGACTGCGCCTCACCGCGGAAATGCTGCGTGACCCTGATCTTGCCGAAGGCATGATTCTTGATATTGAAGACATGGATGCCATCCTCGACCAGTTCATTGCCTTTATGCGCGATGGCTCTGAGGAGCCGATAGAACAGGTCGATTTCAACGAGCTGCTGCAAGAAGTGGCCCATCAAGTTCATAGCCAGTTAACCGTGGTTTTGGATCTGCAACCGCTCCCGCTTATTGCTCTGCGTCGACTTTCATTTAAGCGGGTGATGGCTAATCTCATGCAGAACACCCTGCGCTACGGCGCGGGGCCATTTGAAGTAAAAACGTGGGCGTTAGCGGATCGCATCTGTCTGCGTTGCCGAGATCACGGACCGGGAATCGATATGGCTCGGGCAGAAGAGCTCATGCAGCCTTTTCAGCGTGGTGATCAGGCGCGAAGCACTCAAGGCTCGGGCTTGGGACTGGCGATTGTCGCGCGCATTGTGCGACAACACCGTGGTCACATTCAGTTAGGTAACGCCAGTGATGGCGGCCTAGAGTTGCTTATTGAACTGCCCTTGAAAGCACATCTACGCCTGTCGCGCTAAGCATTACTGAACGCTATTGGGTGCTTCCGTGGCCGGCAGATGCAATTGACGCAAGTCGATACTGTCGAAAACATACTTTTGACGACAGAATTGGCAGTCCACTTCAATTTGCCCTTGTTGCTCATCTGCAATTTCAAGCAATTCATCTAGGTCAATGGCGCGCAGTGCATTCCCGCTCCGCTCACGTGAACAACTGCAGTGAAAGCGCAACTCAGCCTCGGGGTAGAGCTCCACCTGCTCTTCATGAAAGAGTCGATAGAGCACCTCTTCGGCCGATAGGCCTAGTAACTCTTCTTTCTTTAGCGTTTGTGCCAGTCCCTGCGCTCGACCCCACAAGTCGTCGTCTTGACCCTCATCCATTTGCGGCAGCACCTGCAACATGAGGCCGCCTGCGTGTTGGCCATCGGCGGCTAAATTGAAATAGGTCGGTAATTGCTCAGATTGAGCAAAGTAGCCAGCCAGCGCGGCAGCTAATGACTCGCCCTCCAGTGCCACAATGCCTTGGTAACGTTCGCCGTCTTCTGGATCTATCGTGAGAATCAGTTGCCCCTGGCCCGCTAAAGCAGTCCAGCTGTGGTCGGTCTGCAAGGCCATTTCTGCTTCATCATAGCGAGCAATGCCACGGAGCTCGCCCAAGTGATTACACTCAACCATGAGCACGGACATCGGGCCATTGCCCTGTATTTGCAGAATCAAACAACCTTCGAATTTTAAATTCGCCGCCATCAGCGCCACCCCGCTCAGTGCTTCACCCAATAACCACTGAATTGGCTTAGGATATTCATGTCTCGAAAGCACTGCCTGATAGGCTTCGCTCAGCTGACATATCTCGCCACGAACGGCGCCTTCGAGGAATTGAAAACGCTGTAAATGATTCATCACGTAAAAATCTCGCTTATGTTACAGTTTGTTTGTAAACGACAAGGTTTTGATGGCGTTTTGTCAATCTCGTCGGAATTTGTTTGACGAATTTGGTGAAGGTTCTTAACCTTGCCCCGCATTATACAACCTGTAAAAGGACTAAATGACTATGAAATTGCATCAACTCGCTGTGGCCACTATCTTGGCTTCGTCTGCCATGGCAGCTCATGCCGAATTCACCGTTAGCCCGATGGTTGGCTACCACATGTTTGATAACGACCTGCTTGGCGGCGCAATGGAAGATGGCACAAACACAGGCTCCATCGCCTTAGGTTACCGTGTAAACCCAAGCGTTGGTTTGGAAGCCCGCTTTGGTCAAACTCAAGCTGACTTCCAAGGTGCTGCTGGCGACGCTCGTTTCCAGAACACAACACTTGATGCATACTACCGCTTCAACACCGCTAACAACTTCCAGCCCTATGTGTTAGTTGGTGGCGGTCAAACTCGTGTGAAAGTTGAAAATGCTGGCCCACAAAATGGCACATTCGACTCCACCATCGTCAACGCAGCTGTTGGTGCTTTCTACCAGCTCGCTAACAACCTGTCCCTGCGTGGCGAAGTTCGTGGCGTTCAATACGTTGAAGACTCCCAGCAAAACAACGTCGATGGCATCGCTTCGGTCGGTGTGCTCTACGCCTTTGGTGGTTCCAAAGCCGTTGCTGCTGCGCCAGCTGTACTGGCGCCAGTAGCACCAGTTCCAGTAGCCGATGGTGATGACGACAAAGATGGCGTTGCCAACAGCCTCGACAAGTGCCCAGGCACACCAACCACTGTTGTGGTAGATGCCAATGGTTGTCCAAAAATGTTGACTGAAACGGTTGCTAAAGAAATTCGCGTTCTCTTTGACACCAACAAGTCGATTGTTAAGCCTGCCTTCAATGCTGAAATTGAAGCCGTTGCTAAGCTGATGAAAGAATACCCAACAGCCAAAGTTGAAGTGCAGGGTCACACTGACTCACGCGGTAGCGCTCAGCTCAACGACCAGCTCAGCCAAGACCGTGCAAACGCCGTGGCTGACGTGCTGACCAAAACTTACGGCATCGCTGCAGATCGCGTTTCCGCTAAGGGCTACGGTGCTTCGCAGCCAGTAGCTGACAACAAAACAGTTGAAGGCCAGACCAAGAACCGTCGCGTTGTTGCGGTGGCTCAAGGTGAAGTAAAGGTCATCATCAAGAAGTAAGTCTTGCGCTGCTTCGGCAGCCACTGACTGAACCGAAAAAGGTCGCTCATTGAGCGGCCTTTTTTGCTTTCGGGCTCAAGGTAAAACCGTCACAACAACTGAAAGCAAATATCGGCTATACTTCGCGCCCAAATTTTGACCGCTGTCCGAGACCCACTGTGTCCATCAAACAAATTCGTAACATCGCTATTATCGCCCACGTTGACCATGGCAAAACCACGCTGGTAGACAAGCTCCTGCAGCAGTCCGGCACCTTTGGTGATCGGGGCAACGACGTAGAACGCGTGATGGATTCCAACGACTTGGAAAAAGAGCGTGGCATTACCATTTTGGCCAAGAACACCGCCATCCGCTGGACGGATGCCCGTGATGGCCAGGAATACCGCATCAACATCGTCGACACCCCAGGTCACGCTGACTTCGGTGGTGAAGTGGAACGTGTACTGTCCATGGTTGACTCCGTCTGCCTGCTCGTCGACTCGGTTGATGGCCCCATGCCACAAACTCGCTTCGTCACCATGAAAGCCTTCGCCCGTGGCCTCAAGCCCATCGTTGTGCTGAATAAAGTTGACCGCCCAAGCGCTCGTCCACACTGGGTTATGGACCAAGTTTTCGAACTCTTTGACAACCTCGGCGCCACCGACGAGCAGCTCGATTTCCCCGTGGTGTACGCCTCAGGTCTGAACGGCATCTCCGGTTTCGAAGCGGACAAACTCGGCACCGACATGACCGCCCTGTTCCAAACCATCATTGATCGCGTTAGCCCGCCGCCCGTCAACAGCGACGGCCCGTTCCAGATGCAGATCTCCTCGCTGGATTACAACAGCTACGTTGGCGTTATTGGCATCGGCCGTATCACCCGTGGCCGCGTCAAGACCAACACACCGGTGGTCGTGGTTGATCACGAAGGCAATAAGCGCAACGGTCGTATTTTGCAGATCATGGGCTATCACGGCCTGAACCGTATTGAAGTGCCAGAAGCTGAAGCCGGCGACATTGTCTGCATCACCGGCATTGAAAAACTGGGCATCTCCGACACGCTGTGCGACCCAACTTGCGTGGAAGCCATGCCGCAGCTGAGCGTGGATGAGCCCACCGTTAACATGACTTTCCAGGTCAACAACTCGCCATTCGCCGGTCGCGAAGGCAAGTTTGTGACCTCGCGTAACATCAAGGACCGCTTGGATAAAGAGCTGATCCACAACGTTGCACTCCGTGTTGAGCCTACCGATAGCCCAGACCGCTTCAAGGTTTCGGGTCGTGGCGAGCTGCATCTCTCGGTTTTGATCGAAAACATGCGCCGCGAAGGCTTCGAAATGGGCGTGTCGCGTCCTGAAGTGATCTTCAAAGTGGTGGATGGCGTTAAGTGCGAACCGTTCGAAAACGTTATTTTTGACGTCGAAGAACAGCACCAAGGCGGCGTCATGGAGCAAATGGGTTCGCGTAAAGGCGACATGACCAACATGATTCTCGACGGCAAGGGCCGTATCCGCATCGAGGCCACCGTGCCATCACGCGGTCTGATCGGCTTCCGTTCCGAATTCCTGACCATGACCTCCGGCACCGGCATCATGACTTCAAGCTTCTCGCACTACGGCCCGGTTAAGTCCGGCGACGTGGCTAAGCGCCAGAACGGGGTGTTGATCTCGATGGTTCAAGGCACGGCTCTCGGCTATGCATTGTGGAACCTGCAGGAACGCGGCCGCATGTTCATCGGCCCGCAGACCGAAGTTTACGAAGGCATGGTCATCGGCCTTTGCGCTCGTGGCGACGACATGGCCGTGAACCCGACTAAGGGCAAGCAGCTGACCAACGTTCGTGCCTCCGGTACGGATGAAAACATCGTACTGACCCCAGCTATCCGCTTCACGTTGGAGCAAGCGCTGGAGTTCATCGAAGACGACGAACTGGTCGAAGTTACACCGCAGTCGATTCGTATCCGTAAGCGTCATCTGACCGAGAACGAGCGCAAGCGCGCAGGCCGCAACTGATAGGCCATCGCTGGGAGATATTGTCCACTGCGGGCTAGGATGCCCGCCGCGGAGAATATCTCCCAGCACCCGCGTACCGGTTGAGAGCGGCGCACCACCAGCGAGTTTCACATACGCGAGTGGGTGCGTCGACTCACCGAACGATTGCATACAAAAAGGGGTGTATCTGTTTTGCGCGCTAAGATGCGCTCAAAACAGATACACCCCTTTTTGCTATCCACACCTCAAGTAAGGCGAGAAAGCGACTCCCGGAACCATCCCGGCATGGCAGTTTTACGACCCGTTTGCGGGCTCACACAGACTTGCACCGTATTGGCCTCAGCAGCAACGCGCTGCAGGCTTTCGCTGAACAGGGCATAGTGAAAACGAACGCGGTCGTCGCCCATTAACTCAGCTCGCACGCCAATATGCAGGGTGTCTGGATACACCACTGGCGCTTTATATCGACAATGCGCGTCGGCAATAACGAGGCCCGTACCTTCCTCAAACAGTCGCGGAAAAATGCCCAGCGACTCCATCATCGTCAGACGGGTGTTTTCCAGATACTTAAAATAGACCACGTTATTGACGTGGCCCAGCGCATCCATGTCGCCCCAGTGCACTTTGGTCGGGGCGACATAAGCATAAGTCGCAGCTAACTCTGTTAAGGAAGTAGGGCCGCTGGAGGGGCGTATTGGGTTTGAACTCATTTCTCTGGAACCCAACCTTTGGGGCGCTCGTAATCATCGCCACTGAGGAACTTCTCAAGCTGCTCTTCGAGGAACTGACGCGCGCTGGGTTCCATGACTTTCAAATGATTTTCGTTAATAAGCATGGTTTGGTGTTTGAGCCACTGCATCCAAGCTTCTTTAGAGACGGTATCGAAAATGGCTTGGCCCTTAGCGCCGGGAAAGGGAGGAAAGGCCAGGCCCTCAAGTTCTTGTTTCAATTTTCGGCAATGCACCAATCGCGTCATTTTTCGCTCTCCAGTTGCGCTTGCAAGCGTTGTAATAGCTGTTGGACGGGGGTCGGCAAACCCAGTGCAGGGAGCGCCGCCGGTGGGGGCGCCAGTGTAACCCACTGGCCAGAAGCCTCGTTAACGACGGGCGTTTTATCCTGACTCACGCGCACGATGGCAGGATGGATGTGCAGTCGAAAATGACTAAAGACATGCCAAAACGCCGGCCATTGCTCGGTATTTTCAGCTAATGGAGCGTCTATTGTTTGCTCAGGGAAGCCCCACAAACCGCCCCAAATACCTACCGCAGGGCGCTGCTCTAACCAGACTTGGTCTTGCTCATTGAGCCGAATCAAAAATCGGACTGACTTTTCTGGCACCACAGACTTACGTTTTTTCTGAGGAAATTGCGTCGGGTTGCCACTTTTTAGGCCTTTGCAGCTGTCTTGCAAAGGGCAAACAGCGCAAGCCGGTTTGCTGCGTGTACACAACGTCGCGCCCAAATCCATCATGGCTTGGTTGTAGTTGTCGGTGCGTTGTAACGGTGTGAAAGCCTCTGCCACCGCCCAAAACTGCTTCAGTACGTCAGCTTTGGCGGGGTCGCCTGCCAGCGCTTCGTGCCGAGCAAGAACTCGCTTTACATTACCGTCGAGGATGGCGGCAGGCAGGCCATGGCCGAGTGAACGTATCGCGCCTGCCGTGGAGCGGCCGATGCCCGGCAAGGTGCACAAGTCATCCACCGCTTCTGGCAATGCCCCACCATATTCTGAAACGGCCAGACGCGCCGCCTTATGCAGGTTTCGCCCACGGGCGTAATAGCCCAGGCCCGTCCATAAATGAAGCACATCATCTAAGGGGGCTTGGGCGAGATCCATCAGGGTGGGGAAACGCTGCATAAAGCGTTCGAAGTAGGGGATAACCGTCGCCACTTGCGTCTGCTGCAGCATGATCTCGGAGACCCAGACGCGATAGGGCGTAACGGCCTGCTGCCACGGCAAATCCTTGCGGCCGTGGCAGTCGAACCAATCCAGTACGCGCGTTGCGAAATCAGCGTTTGAAGAGGTCAAAGATCTGCTTCACAGCTTCTTGCTGTTGCGGGTTGAGTTTCTCACCCAGCTTCTCGTTGAGCTTGGTTTCAAGCTTGGCTTTGCCCTTATCCACTTCTTCGTTCAGACGGGCTTGAGCCATCTGCGCGACAAGTCCTTGCATGCCCTGCTGGTCTAGGCCGCACAGTGTGGCCAGACTGCCCTTGAGATTGCCATTACAGCGAACTGGGATCGGATAATCCGCCATTTTCGCGTACTTAGCTCCCCAGAACTTCTTGTCAAGCTTGAGCTGGAATCGGTAATCCACATCTTGAGTGACCAAGTTATAGGTACCGTTGCCGCCGACCTGAATGTCCTTGAGGTCGGCTTTCATGGACTTGTTGCTGACTACGCCCTGATTCAGGCTAGTCTCGCCCAGCATGCTGACGATTTCAGTGTCTCGCACTTTGTTTTTTAGGGTCGCAACATCTCGGCCGGTCAATGCCGGCAGCAGTGCTTGATACTGACCCAAGGCATTGAACAGCGCATCGGTGACATTCACGCCCTTGATAAGACCATTATCCAGTCGCAAGGTGTTCGGGCCTTGTGCACTCCGGATCCAGGCATCGGCATCATTGCCCACGACCTTGACCGAACCGTTGAAGTTCATGCGCCCGGTGAACACATCTTTTTTCAGCGCTGACTTGGCGATAGGGCCAAGATCAATGTTCTGAATGTTTGGACTGAGATTGACTACCGGCTGAGCGCCACGCACATCAATAGTGGCCGGCACGCTGAAGCTGCCGTCATAGATGCTGCCACGCAATTCGCTGACATTCACCACACCGCCTCGCGCCGTAGCTGCCACGCGGAACTGCCGGATGGGGTAGGTCATGATGTCGAGAGTTCCTGCACTCAGGGCTACATCAATATTTTGACTGCGCAACACGCCTACCGGCAGCAAGCCAGCCACCGCTTTCTTGGTCGTTTCGGCATCGGCCTTGGCAGCTGAAGGCGCAGCGGATGGAGGCAAGTAATTGTCAGCATTGATTTGATCGAGATTTAAACGAGCATAGAGTCTAGCTTTAGGCAGTTCACGCACACCGGCCTCGCCGGTGATATTGATGCCATCCAGCGCGATTCGTAGATTACTCGCCAGCACCTGGGTTTCATTACCAGAAATCGCCGAGCTGATGCTGACACGCTGAAGCACGTTCGCACTTTTTGTGACTGGCGCCGCCATGCCTAACGTTGCCATGAGCTGTCGCGGATTGAAGGTGTTGGTTTGCAGCGAACCATTGATGCTCATACCTTTGCTGACCGGGCTGGCGCCACTCGCCAGCGCCGGCAGCTTCACAGCGACCTGACTGTCGACCCGAACACCTGCCAGCTGAGCGACTAGCGATGCCAGTCGCACATCGCCTGTCTTCCAATTAACTTCCAGTGCCGTATTGACCGACACCGGCAGGGCTTTCGGCAATGACGTGTCTGCCAAAGTGGCATTGATGCTTAGCTTGGGCAGGCTGGCCTGACCACTGGCCAAATTAACCTGACCTTGCGAGGTCACTTTCGCGGTGATCGGCGCAGGACGGCCAGCATCCTGGTACTGCGCATCCAGCGAAATACCGCTGAGCTGGATGATTTGCTTGGCAAGATCGGCATTGATATTGCCAGCGAATTTGAGTGTGGCCGGCTGCTTAAGCTTGGCATCACGATAATCCACCGCCAGCGTCAGTGCTTTCACCTGATGCAGCTGTGCCGGCAAGTCCATCTTTATTTCGTCAGCCTTGGCGACGATATCAACGGGCGCTGGCAGAGCATTGCCGCTGAGTTGGCTGCTGACGTTGAGCGCAGTTAGCACATGCTGTTTGGCGTCAAGATTGAGCGCGACCGTTGTTTCAATTTGATTATCCGCCTGCAAAACTTTCCCGGCGGCATCTTTTTGTGCGACCTGGAATTGCGCCTTAATGGGGAACGCTTTATCTGGATCAATATCGTGAGCCTGCACAGCGACCTTTGATACCACGCGCGTCACGCCGGCCTTTTCATCGATGAGCGTCAGCTGTGTGTTTTTCACATCCAGCGTTTCAATTTCAAAAGCGACCTTTTTCGATTCCTCTTCTTCGGGGCTCTTCAGCTTTTCCAGCAAGTGGTCCCAGCTAGTCTTGCCATCAGCGTACTGCACGAAGCGCACTACGGCGCCATCCAGCAGCACAGCATTGACATTGACCTTGCCAGCCAACAACGGCATAAGCTGCACCGATACCGCCGCTTTTTGCACCGCAACCAAGGTTTCTTTTAGCTGTGGGTCAATTAGCGTGGTCTGACCTAATTTAATGCCGATATTTGGATAGAGTTGCCAAGCCAGTTTCCCGGTCAAGGCCATATCCATGTCGGTTTTCTTTTTCACGGCCGACGCCAATTCTTGCTTATAGTCATTGGGATCAAGTACCAACACGATGTACGCCGCCAGCGCTGATACCGACAGCAATAGCGCCCCCAAAACCCCCGCGACGACTTTCAAAATGCGTTTCATGACCTGATCCCTCATGCGTGTGCGTGAAATGTAGCGCGCCCATTGTTTATTTGACAGCTGGCGCTCGAAACATGAGAATAATTCTCATCTTTACTTAGAGTTCCTGTGCCCGTGCGCCTGTCTGATCTGCCTCGCTACACCCCTGCCACTGTGCAGCGCGTGGAAGCTGCCTATAGCAACGATGCCATCGCTCAGCGCCTGGCAGACCTTGGCTTTGTACCGGGTGAGTCTGTACGTCTCACGGCTACCGGTCCGGTAGGCCAAGACCCTATCTTGGTGCAAATTGGCTTTACCCGTTTCGCGTTACGTCGCACAGAGGCCGATCGCGTGCTGGTGGAGATCAACGCATGAGCAGCAATCTCGCGCACCGCGTAGCCCTGGTCGGCAACCCGAACTGTGGCAAAACCTCGCTGTTTAACCAGTTAACGGGGACGCGTCAGAAAGTCGCAAATTATGCCGGTGTAACCGTTGAGCGCAAGGAAGGTCGCGCCATTCTGCCCTCAGGTCGCTCGTTACATGTTCTCGATCTGCCCGGCGCATACAGCCTCAACAGCACCAGCCCCGACGAGGCTATTACCCGAGCCATTTGCTTAGGTGAACAGGCTGGCGAGGCACCGCCGGATCTGATTGTTTGCGTGGCGGATGCCACCAACCTGCGTTTACATTTGCGCTTCGTGCTGGAAGTTCAACGCTTGGGTCGCCCCATGCTGCTTGTGTTGAACATGATGGATGCCGCCAAGCGTCGAGGCATTCGCATTAATACAGAACAACTCGCCCGCGATCTTGGCGTGCAAGTCGTGGAATGCATTGCTGTTCGTCATGACGGCATCGCATCACTGGCGTCCGCGCTGGATCAATCCTTGCCAGATGTTGCCCCCCCCTTGCTCGCGCCCGATGCCGACTTGCATGCAGAGGTCCGTCGCCTGCTTTCCACCAGCGTGGTCATGCCCACCGATACCGACGCTCGCGATGACGCGCTTGATCGCGTACTACTCCATCCAGTCTTCGGCTTAGTCTGGCTGGCCCTGATTATGTTCTTCATCTTTCAAGCTGTATTCTCCTGGGCCGAACCGTTCATGAACGGCATAGAACTCGGCATCGCAGCTTTGGGTCAGGCCACCACCGCGTGGATACCGCAGGGCATTCTGCACAGCCTCATTAATGACGGCATTTTCGCCGGTGTGGGTGGCGTGCTGGTGTTCCTGCCGCAGATTTTGATCTTGTTCTTCTTCATTTTAATGCTGGAAGAATCAGGCTACTTACCGCGCGCCGCCTTTTTGCTTGACCATCTCATGCACAAAGCGGGTCTTACTGGACGCGCCTTTATTCCCCTGCTGTCGAGCTTCGCCTGCGCCGTGCCAGGCATCATGGCCACGCGCAGCATTTCAGACCCACGCGACCGCTTCACGACCATCATGGTGGCGCCGCTGATGACCTGCTCGGCGCGATTACCCGTGTATACGCTGCTCATTGCCGCGTTCATTCCTTCGCAAACCCTTGCCGGCCTGTTTAACCTGCAAGGCATCGTCTTGTTTCTGCTGTATTTCGGCGGCATCGTTAGTGCCTTGCTCGTAGCCACTGCCATGAAATGGCTACAGAAAGACCAAAGCGAGCATGCCTTGCTGATGGAGCTTCCAAGCTATCGTCTGCCTGACCCCAAGAGCTTACTGATAGGCCTCCAAGAGCGCGCCATGATCTTTATTAAGCGCGTCGGCGGCATCATTCTCGCGGTGACCATTCTGCTCTGGTTTTTAGCCACGTTTCCGTCCCCGCCCGAAGGTGCAACCCTGCCTGCCATTAATTACAGCTTCGCCGGCCAGCTCGGTGCTCTGCTAGCCCATGTGTTTGCTCCCATCGGCTTTGGCTGGGAAATTTCGATTGCGCTGGTGCCAGGTCTCGCCGCTCGTGAAGTCGCCGTAGCCGCACTGGGAACGGTCTATGCCATCTCGGGTAATGAAGAACTGGTAGCCAACCAACTCGGCTCGCTCATTGCAGCACAGTGGACTCTGCCCACAGCGCTATCGCTGCTGGTCTGGTTTATTTTTGCGCCTCAGTGTTTATCCACCCTCGCCACGGTGCGTCGCGAAACCGGCTCTTGGAAAGTGGTCGGCATCATGACTGGCTACCTCTTTGGACTGGCCTATTTCGCCTCGTTCATTACCTATCGCTTAGCGTTGTATTTCTCATGAGCGCTAACGTGGTCATTCAGTGGTTAATTGTGGCTTGCCTACTGGCTTGGAGCCTGTGGCGCGTACTGACTCTGTTCACTCCCCATCGTCCTAACGGCTCTTCCTCAAATGCGGGCTGCGGGAGTGGCTGTAACACCTGTGGGGCATGTACGCCTACCGAAAGCGCCGAACAGCCTGTGCAATGGCGTAAGCCGTCCTAATGTCATTAGGCTAATCGCCTACGCGCACATAATTTCCCTGCTCGTCGCAAATACCCCTAAATCCCACACCAAAGGCCTGAAAGCCTAAACGAGGCCAGTCGGCACGATAGTCGCGACTATCATGGTGATGACCATGGAAACTCGCTTTCACACCTAAGTGTTGCGCGAGCTCATCCAGCGCTGAAAACCCATGTGGATGTGCGCTGGGTGCCTCATGCGTCACCAGAATATCCGCACGATGTGTAGCCAACTGAGCCAGGGCTAATGGAAAAATGGTGCTGCGATGCTTGAGCGGCAGGCCGTTACGCCAGTGATCACGCTCGGGTAAAGCGGCCAACAAGGCTGCTTCACTTACGAAGCGCCAAGGCGTCGGCGGAAACCATACTTGGCCGCGAAAGACGCCGCCAAGTCCGGCAACACGGTGGCCAGCAATCTCAACCACGCGACCGTGCAAATTACGATCAGCCCAAGGCCCAGTGAATAAATTGTCGTAATGAGTCACGCTGCCGGTATCGTGATTACCGTGGATAAACCAAACCTGGGTCAGCGCCTCCAACTCGCCTAGTTGTTGATGCAAGGGCAAATCCGTCTGAATATCCCCGAGCAAAATAATGGCTGATGGCCGCTGAGCCCGCACGGCATCAATCAGATGACCGAAGCCTCCGTGCGTATCGCCACAGAACCAAATTTTAGCGCTCGTCATAACGCGCTCCTGCTTTCATTGGCTTTTGCTGCTGTCGGTACTGAGAAGGCGTCATGCCCTGCCAGCGCTTGAATGCCAAGGTGAAGCTGCGCCGCTCATTAAATCCCAATTTCAGCGCAATACTTTCAATGTCCAACGCGGGGTCTCGCAGCATGTCCGTCGCACGCTCATAGCGCGCCTGCGAAAGTAATGCCGCATAGCTTGTAGCCGCTGCCTGCAATTCACGCTGAAGTCGTCGGGGGTGACACTGCATGGCCGCCGCTAGTCCGGGCAAGCCTTCACTGAGTAAGGACAATCGCTGTTGTAATAATTGTGCCGCCTGCATGTGTACCGTTTGGCTAATCCCATTCCCCAAAATTTTCACGCGCACTGTTTCCTCAGCGCGCTCGAAGGCCTGTGGCAGGCTGCCAGGCAAGGGCTGTTCAAATTGACTCACATGACCTATCAGCACGTTTTCGTTTGCGTTGAAAATAACTGGGCACCCAAAGTAGGCCTCATACACCGCCGTCTCGCCAGCGGGTGCATGAGCAAAATGAATACGCTCTACTAAGGGTAAGTTCGGCGCAATGCGTTTGGCTAAACGCAAAGTTACCGCAGACATCAATTCAATTAATAAGGGATGATCCTTTAAACGAGGATCCACTGACTGAACGGTGGGGCGAATATACATATAGCCTTGCATTTCCGCTTCAGTAAAGGCGAAATCCGGATGCAGTACTTCAGGTACCCAATGTAGAAGTTGCAGCAGCTGCCGAAGATCATGAGCACTCGCAAGTAGTGCAGAAATTGCCGGCTGATCATCAAAATTAAACGCGTCTGCTAGCGCAAACACAAAGCGCTGCTTGCTTGACCTTGCCTCTAGCTGTTCAAACAACGTCACCAGAATATTGAGCGGAAAGCGTTCTGCGCGTCCCTCTCGGGTATGCACTCCCATGTTTAGCGCAACCAATACCGCACGCAAATCACTGCCACTGCGTGCAGCTGCTTGCGTCAGAATACTGACAAAGTGCAATCCAATCTCATTCGCCATGCTGTCGTCTGTTTATCCATTCTTGTCGCGTATTTATCCATAACATAACCTAGTGAGCCATACCATGCTTTCTAGCCCAATGGCTTAGGAGCACTCATCATGGCAAAGCCCGAATACCAAGAAGACATCGTTGTTCGTAAGAACCTAGACTTTCAGTTAGAAGCCGATGACATTCCGCGCTACTGGATGGCAGGTGATGCCTTCAAAACGCGCGTCTTCGATGCCGTGCAGTCGACCTTCCCCGATGGCGAGCGTTACTTCATCTCTGCTGTACGTGCATTCCGTGATCGCATCACTGACCCACTACTGCTGCAAGCCGTTAAGGACTTTTCCATGCAGGAAGGTCAGCACGGGCAAGTCCACACAAACTATAACGAGCGCCTACGTCGCCAGGGCATCGCCATTGATGCTTTCACGCGCCATACCAAAGAGATTACGGAAAACCGCTTACAAACGCTCTCCGCTGAATACAACATCGCCATGACGGCGGCCTTAGAACATTTCACCGCCATGATGGCGGATTTGTTTTTTGCTGAAAAAGACATGCTGGAAGGCGCCGACTCGCGGGTGCGCGCCATGTTTGCCTGGCATGCCATTGAAGAAATGGAGCATAAAGCCGTCGCTTTTGACGTGATGCAAAAAGTGGCAAATGTCGGCTACGGCCTTCGCGTCACGGCCATGACTCATGCCACTTTAGCCTTCAGTCTCTACACCGTGATTGCACCGTGGCATATGTTGAAGATGGATGGCTACTCCACGCGTGAACGCCTGACGATGTATGCCAAGGGCTTGCCTTGGTTAGTTGGCCCACGCAAAGGCGTTTTGGGACGGCTCTTGCCCATGATCGGCAGCTATTACAAGCCGGGCTTTCACCCGAATCACATTCCTACCGTACACAACTACCGTGCATGGCTGGATGCTTTTGTGGCGACGGGCGATCCGATGCTGGCAGCTGATGCGATGCATCGTGCGGCAGCCTAAGAAGGTCTAGGACTCAACGAAAAAGTTGGAGCGGGCGATGGGAATCGAACCCACGGCTCTAGCTTGGGAAGCTAGGGTATTACCATTATACGACGCCCGCGTAACGCAGGCCGGCATTGTAACCAGCGCCGGCCTGTCCACAACGACTTTTCAGTAAATTTGTCAGCTATCCAGCGCTGAATAATCTTGCGCTGAGATCACCCGCCGTCCCGATGCATTCTCGAGCTCGCGCATATCATGGGCCAGTCGCTGTAACACGCCGCGTCCGCGTGTGGCGGGGTGAATCCCAAAGTGCAGTAATTGCCGTCCTTGCGTATCGCCACAGGCCCAAGCACCTGCCACTGGCTTATCGTTGAACCAGCCGATATAGAGCGTGGCTCCGCTATCCAACAGGACTAAAGGCACTTCCGGTTCGAATTTTTGCATGCGTTGCTGCAAGTCAGCATCTAGGGGCAGGGCGTGAGCACGGGTTATGACTGGCATGATGACTCCTGAGTAATCACCGGAGTGTACCTAGGTCGGCCCCAGTGCGGCTATAATCGCCGCTTCCAATACAGCCGGCGACAAGCCGATGGGGTTCAGCATGACCGCACGCAGCGCGGAAGTGGTTCGTAATACGAAGGAAACAAAGATTCGCGCCGCCGTGAATCTTGACGGTACCGGCCAGGGCGACCTGCGTACCGGCATGGCCTTTCTCGACCACATGCTGGATCAGGTCGTGCGTCACGGCCTCATCGACATCACGCTGGTCTGCGAGGGTGATCACCACATTGATGATCATCACAGCGCCGAGGACTGCGGCATTACGCTAGGGCAGGCGTTCGCGCAAGCGGTCGGCGACAAGACCGGCATCCGTCGTTACGGCCACGCGTATGTGCCGCTGGACGAAGCGCTGTCGCGCGTGGTCATCGACCTGTCCGGCCGTCCCGGCCTGGAGATGCACTGCGAGTTCACGCGCAGCCACATCGGCCAGTTCGACGTGGATCTGTTCTACGAATTCTTCCAGGGCTTCGTGAATCACGCCAACGTCACGCTGCATCTCGACAACCTGCGCGGCCGCAACTCGCACCACCAGGCCGAGACGCTGTTCAAGGCCTTCGGCCGCGCGCTGCGCATGGCCGTTGAAGTCGACCCGCGCATGGTCGGCCAGATGCCGTCGACCAAAGGCTCACTGTAATGTTTTTTAAGAGCGCCGCGCTGTGACCTCAGTAGCAGTCCTCGATTACGGCATGGGCAACCTGCACTCCGTCGCGAAAGCGCTGGAGCAGGTGGGCGCATCCCGCGTCACGGTCACGGATGATCCGGCGGTGATTCGCGCAGCCGATCGCATCGTGCTGCCCGGTCAGGGCGCCATGCGCGACTGCATGGCGGAGATGCAGCGTCATGGCATCGACAGCGTGGTGCGCGAGCTGGTGCAGCAGAAGCCGCTGCTCGGCATCTGTGTCGGCATGCAGGCCCTGCTTGGTCGCTCGGATGAAAATAGCGGCGTCGACGGCCTCGGCATCTATCCGGGCAGCGTGCGCTTTTTCAACGATGTGCCGGCGGTGCGTGAACAGCGCCTGAAAGTCCCGCACATGGGCTGGAACAATGTCCGTCAGTCGCAGCAACACGCGCTCTGGGACGGCATTGCCGACGGCTCGCGTTTCTATTTCGTGCACAGCTATTACTGCGTGCCTGAGCGCCCAGAGTTGAGCGCTGGCGAGTGCGAGTACGGTCTGCCGTTCTCCTGCGCCATCGCCGAGAGCAACCTCTTTGCCGTGCAGTTTCACCCGGAAAAAAGCGCGAAAGACGGCCTGCGCCTGCTGCACAACTTTCTCAACTGGAGACCCTGATGCTGATCATCCCCGCCATCGACCTGAAAGACGGTGCCTGCGTTCGCCTCAAACAAGGCCGCATGGAAGACGACACCGTGTTTTCGGATGACCCCATCGGCGTGGCCGCACAGTGGGTGGCGCAGGGCGCGCGCCGGCTGCATCTGGTCGATCTCAACGGCGCCTTTGCCGGCGAGCCGGTGAATGGCGAGATCGTGCGCACCATCGCCACGCGCTGGCCGCAGCTGCCGGTGCAGATTGGCGGCGGCATCCGCTCGCTGGAGACCATCGAGGCCTATGTGCGCGCCGGCGTGTCGTACGTGATTCTCGGCACCAAGGCGGTGAAGGAGCCGAGCTTCGTGCGCGAGGCCTGCCAGGCGTTTCCGGGCCGCGTCATCGTGGGTATTGATGCGAAGGATGGCTGGGTCGCCACCGATGGCTGGGCCGAGGTGTCTTCTGTGCAGGCCGTGGATCTGGCGCGTCAGTTCAAGGCCGACGGCATCAGCGCCATCGTCTACACCGACATCGCCCGCGACGGCATGATGCAGGGCGTTAATGTCGAAGCCACCGCGAAACTGGCGCGCGACTCCGGCCTGCCCATCATTGCCTCCGGTGGCGTGACCAATCTCGATGACATTCGCGGCTTGCTGCGCGTGCGTGGCGATGGCGTCATTGGCACCATCACCGGTCGCGCCATTTATGAAGGCACGCTGGATCTGGCCGAGGCGCAGGCGCTGGCTGACGCCTAAGTCAGTCACGCCATGAGTTAAGCGCAGTGCGTCATGAATCGCATTCCCCTGCGACCTGCCGACATTGATCGACTTGAAACCTGGCATCGTTACCACAAGGGTCTCTGTAACGATTGCCAGGCTAGCTGCTGCACACTGCCGGTAGAAGTACGACTTGATGACCTGATCCGCCTCGGTGTGGTCGATGAATTTGAGCGGGGAGAGCCGATTCGGCTGATCGCGCGTCGGTTGGAAAAAGCAAAGGTCATCGGGCACTTCAGCCACAAACAGGAAGTCTTCACGCTGGCGCAACGCAGCAACGGCGACTGTCTTTATCTGCATGCGACGACGCGCCGCTGCACCGTCTATGAACGTCGCCCGAATACCTGCCACCAACACCCTACAATTGGGCCTAAGCCCGGCTTCTGTGCTTATCGTCCGGCAAAATAGCAAGCTTCGGAGTGCAGAAGCCAGCGGGTCTAGCTACAGTCTGCCTTGTCCACGCACCCAACGAGCGCGAGAGCATGACGCAAAGAAAGCCGCTGGCCGAGCTTCGCCAACAGAAAATCACCGATGCGTGACACCAAAAGCCTATGCTCACGCGCATCGCGCCGAACTGGCCCGCCAGCCGACCATGACGGAAGCCCTACTTGAAGCCGGCTACGGCTCCAGCGGCCGATTCTATGAGCAGACCAATGCCGTTCTGGGTATGACGCCCTCAGCATGGCGCGCAGGTGGCATTCAAACGGATATTTCCTTTGCGCTAGGGGAGTGCTCTCTAGGGTCTATTTTAGTGGCGGAGACCGCGCGCGGCATTTGCGCCATTTTGCTCGGCGACAATCCCGAGCCGCTCTTGCAGTCCCTACAAGATCGCTTTCCCCGCACCACACTGCACGGCGGCGATGCCGCGTTTGAGCAACGTATTGCCCAGATTATTGGCTTTGTCGAAGCGCCTGCCATCGGCCTCGATTTACCGCTGGATATCCGAGGCACGGCCTTTCAACATCGCGTGTGGCAGGCATTACGCGCCATTCCGCCAGGGCAAACCGTCAGCTATAGCACACTTGCTGCTGCTATTGGCTCGCCCCGCGCCGTGCGAGCCGTGGCCAGTGCCTGTGCCGCCAATACACTGGCGGTGGCCATTCCTTGCCATCGTGTCATACGGCGTGATGGCTCTCTTTCAGGGTATCGTTGGGGATTGGAGCGCAAGCGCGAACTGCTGGCGCGCGAACATTCAGAGTCACCATGATCGACGACTTGTTTGCGGAAGCCCCTCGCTCAGATACCGAATGGCTAGCGCCCGGCGCAGCGCTACTGCACGGTTTCGCCTTAGCCGATGAGTCGGACATTTTAACTGCCGTGCATCACATTATTAGCAATGCACCTTTTCGCCACATGAAGACCTCGCGCGGTTTTCACATGTCCGTGGCCATCACCAATGCAGGCCCGCTCGGCTGGATTTCAGATCGCAGCGGCTATCGTTATAGCGAGGTAGATCCTGATTCCGGCCTAGCCTGGCCACCCTTGCCGTCGTCACTGACGACGCTGGCGCAGTCTGCCGCCGCGCTGGTGGGCTATCCTGATTTTCAACCCGATGCCTGTTTGATTAATCGCTATGTGCCGGGGGCTCGTATGTCGCTGCATCAGGATCGTGACGAAAAGGATTTCGCACATCCCATTGTGTCTGTGTCCTTGGGCTTACCTGCCGTTTTCCAGCTGGGCGGATTTGAACGCCGTGAAACGTACCAACGTGTGCCGTTGATGCATGGTGATGTCGTGGTCTGGGGCGGCGAGTCCCGACTGCGCTTTCATGGCGTTTTGCCGCTAAAAGCAGGGCATCACTCCTTGCTGGGCGAGCAGCGTATTAACCTGACTTTTCGGCGAGCCGGCTAACTTGAAGTCTCTGATTTAGATCAGTAATCTAAGCGATAACGCGTTTTTACCTAGCCTCACTCATGAGTCAGCACTGTCAATCCTGTGGAGCCTGTTGCGCCGCCTATCGGGTGTCCTTTTACTGGGCTGAAACTGATGAGCACCCAGCAGGTCAGGTTCCCACACATCTCACCACGCCCATTAACCCCTATAGAGTGGCTATGCGGGGTACTGACAGTAAACCGGCTCGCTGTATTGCTCTTTCTGGCACAGTAGGTGCGTCAGTGAGTTGCGGCATTTATGAGCAGCGCTCATCGACGTGTCGAGAATTTATGGCGGGCGATGAGCGTTGTGCAGCGGCACGGCAACGGCACGACTTACCACCCTTATCCATTAAGGCCAGTAACGACGATTAGCGTGCGTTAGCGCTGGTTAAGCTGCGCGCCACGGCCTCTGCGACCTTGATGCCATCCACACCCGCTGAAAGAATGCCGCCGGCATAGCCCGCACCTTCGCCTGCGGGGTACAAGCCTTTGGTGTTGATGCTCTGGAAGTCGTCACCTCGCTTAATGCGGATCGGCGAGGACGTACGCGTTTCGACGCCAGTGAGCACCGCGTCCTGCATGGCGTAGCCGCGAATTTGCTTATTGAAGGCGGGCAAGGCCTCGCGAATGGCGTCGATGGCATAGGCGGGCAGGCTGGCATCCAGCTCGCCTAAGGTCACGCCAGGCTTGTAAGAGGGCAGCACGCTGCCGAACTCGCGCGATGGCCGCTTGGTAATGAAGTCGCCGATTAGTTGGCCCGGCGCGTTGTAGTTGCTGCCACCGAGCACGTAGGCCTGCGACTCCAGTGCGCGTTGGAAGTCGATACCAGCGAGCGGACTACCGGGATAATCCTCCGGCGAAATGCCCACTACGATGGCGCTGTTGGCGTTGCGCTCATTACGCGAGTACTGGCTCATGCCGTTGGTAACTACACGCCCTTCCTCTGAGGTCGCTGCCACCACGGTGCCACCGGGGCACATACAGAAGCTGTAGACCGAGCGGCCATTTTTGGCGTGATGCACCAGCTTGTAGTCGGCTGCGCCCAATATCGGATGACCCGCCTGCGGGCCGAAGCGACAGCTATCAATCAGCGACTGCGGATGCTCGGCACGGAAGCCGATGGAGAACGGCTTTGCCTCGACATAAACGCCTCGGTCATGAATCATCTGAAACGTGTCTCGTGCACTGTGGCCCACCGCGAGCACCACATGGTCGCTACGGATCTGTTCGCCATCCGCCAACGTCACGCCCCGCACCTGGCCGTTCTCAATATGCAGATCTTCTACCCGTGCGCTGAAGCGAATTTCACCGCCTAGTGCAATGATGTTCTCGCGCATCTTCTCAATCATCGTGACCAGCTTGAAGGTGCCGATGTGCGGCTTGCTCACATAGAGAATTTCATCTGGCGCGCCTGCCTTCACAAACTCAGTCAGCACCTTCCGGCCATGATGCAGTGGGTCTCGAATCTGGCTATAGAGCTTGCCGTCAGAGAACGTACCGGCGCCGCCCTCACCAAACTGCACATTAGATTCCGGGTGCAGCTCGCGCTTGCGCCATAAGCCCCAAGTATCTTTAGTGCGTTCACGCACGGCTTTACCGCGCTCCAGCACGATAGGGCGAAAGCCCATCTGCGCCAAAATCAGCGCCACGAATAAGCCGCAAGGACCAAAGCCAATGACCACGGGGCGCAGGAAGTCGCCCTGCGGTGCGGGCGTAACAAATTGATAGGTCGTGTCTGGTGCAGGCCCAACATGGGGGTCATCCGCCAAGCGATCGAGTACGGCGGATTCCTGGGTGAGTGACACATCGAGGCTGTATATCAACACGATATGGCCGCGCTTGCGGGCATCGTAACTGCGCTTATACACGCTGTAGCTGACCAACTCATGCTCGCGCACACCCAGGCGTAACAGAATCGCCGAGCGCAGCGCGTCCTCGCTATGCTCCAGTGGCAGCTTCAGGTCAGTTAGTCGCAGCATGATGATTCTCGATATCTCGGGTGAAGCAGTTCGGCCAATACAGATCGCCGGATCGTCCAGCGCCCCTATTTTAGAGACTGCGGCGGTATAGCTCTTCAACTTTCTCACGCGCCCACGGTGTTCGACGCAAAAAAGTCAGGCTGGATTTGATGCTGGGGTTGTCGTTGAAGCAACGAATATCCACAACGCGACCCATCTCCACCCAGCCATAACGAGCCACCAACTGGGTCAGCATATGTTCCAGCGTGACGCCCTGAAGCGGATCAATAAAGCGTTTTTCGTTCATGGCCCACCCTCAGACAAATTGACCCGCCGCATGGCCCGATGACCATGCCCACTGAAAATTGTAGCCGCCCAGCCAGCCGGTCACATCCACGACCTCACCAATGAAATACAGCCCGACCTGCCGCTTACTTTCCATGGTGCGCGATGACAGCTCATGGGTATCCACACCGCCTAAGGTCACTTCGGCCGTGCGATAACCTTCGGTACCCGCAGGCTTGAGTGTCCAGGCCTGAAGTTGTTGCGCCAACGCGGTTAAAGCCGCATCCGGAATGGCTGCCATAGGTGTTTCCGCCCAGCTCGGCCACAGCAGCGTCTGCAATTCCAGCACCAGCGCTTTTGCCAACCGCTCACTGAGCAAGGTGCGCAGCAAGCTCTTGGCGTGCAGTCGTTTCTGCTCTTTGAACCACGCCTCAATCGCTTCGCCCGGCATCAAATCAATGTGGATACTCTCACCCAGCTGCCAGTAATTCGAGACTTGCAGCACCGCCGGTCCGCTCAGGCCGCGATGAGTGAACAGCAGGTTTTCCGTAAACGTCGTGTCCGCCGCGCTGAGGCTGACCGGCACAGCGAGACCACTGAGCCGCTCCGTCACGACTTTCACGCCATCACTAAAGGTGAAAGGCACTAATCCGGCGCGTAAGGGCAACACGGTATGACCAAACTGCTTCGCGAGATCATAGCCAAAACCGCTACTACCCAAGGTCGGGATCGACAGTCCGCCACTGGCCACCACTAGCGACTCTGCGCTGTATTTGCCCTGCGTGGTGGTTAGTGAAAATCGTGCGGGCAGACTCTCTGATGCCTGCACCTGCTGAATCTCACAATGCGTTCTGATGTGGACGCCGACGTTTTCGCACTCACTCACCAGCATCGCCAAAATATCTTTGGCCGACTCGTCACAGAAGAGTTGGCCATGCAGGCGTTCGTGATACGGAATACGGTGCTTTTCAACCAGCGCAATAAAGTCCCACTGGGTATATCGATTCAATGCTGAAATGCAGAACTGCGGATTCGCCGAGAGGAAATTTTCTGGCCCTACAAAGTAGTTGGTGAAATTACAGCGGCCACCGCCCGACATCAGAATTTTTTTACCGATTTTGTTACTGCTGTCCATGACCAATACGCGGCGTCCACGCTGACCAGCCGCCATCGCGCACATCAGGCCAGAGGCACCGCCACCAATAATAATGACGTCGTAATGGGAGGAATTAGCCGACACGGGCAGTGCTCAATAGGAATCAATGTGGGGCGCATTATAGTCGGGCAGGCGACCTGCCAGTACCCATGCTAAAATCGCGGCCTGCTAAATCACGGTATTTCTGCATGAGCCTCGCCAAGCGCATTATTCCCTGTCTCGATGTTGATCAAGGTCGTGTCGTTAAAGGGGTGAAATTTCTCGACATCCGCGATGCCGGTGATCCGGTCGAAGTCGCTCGCCGTTACGACGAGCAAGGCGCAGATGAAATTACCTTCCTCGACATCACCGCCAGTGTTGAGGGGCGCGACACCATGGCGCGTACCGTCGAGCGTATGGCCTCGCAGGTGTTTGTTCCGCTCACCGTCGGTGGCGGTATTCGCGAAGTGGCAGATATTCGTCGCATGCTTAACGCCGGTGCCGATAAAGTCAGCATTAACTCGGCCGCCGTTAAGCGGCCCGAGTTTGTTGCCGAGGCATCGCAGCGTTTTGGCGCTCAGTGCATTGTTGCTGCCATTGACGCCAAACGCGTCTCCGCTGCAGGCGAACCAGGTCGCTGGGAAATTTTCACCCACGGCGGTCGCAACCGAACCGGCATAGATGCTGTGGCGTGGGCGGTACGCATGGCTGACTATGGCGCTGGCGAAATTTTGCTAACCAGCATGGATGCCGATGGCACCAAGGCGGGCTATGACTTACCCCTGGTACGCGCCATAACCGATGCCGTGAATGTGCCGGTGATTGCCTCGGGTGGTGTTGGCAACCTGCAACATCTGGCCGATGGCATTCTTGAAGGTGGTGCGGACGCCGTACTCGCTGCCAGCATTTTTCACTTCGGCGAATACAGCATCCCGCAGGCCAAGCAGTACCTGGCCGAGCGCGGGATT